>NZ_JBANBK010000096.1:0-30098 GCF_053572325.1 Bradyrhizobium sp. UFLA05-112
CCACCGACCTGATTCGGTGACGCTGCCCCAGTCATCGGCGCGGAATCCTCCGGTAACATTCTCGATGAGGCAATGCGCACGTTCGCGCGCCTACAAGAAGAATGATCAGGCTTTCGTAGAGCAGAAGAACGGCGCGATCGTCCGGCGACTCGTGGGTTACGGTCGCTTCGATGGTGTCGAGACGACCCGCGTGCTTGAACGTTTGTATGCTGCATCTCGGCTGCACACCAACTTCTTCCAGCCGTCCTTCAAGCTGAAGGACAAGCGACGCGAGGGTGCGAAGGTGAGCAAGCGCTATCATGTTCCAGCCACGCCCTATGAACGAGCACTGGCGCATCCGAGGTTGAGCAAGATCGTCAAACGGCGTCTTCGAGAGCTTTATCACACGCTCGATCCCGTAGCCCTGCTGGCCGAGATGAGAGACGCCCAGGCGGAGCTCGGCACGCGCGTCGATGCCCGATCGGGTAGGCCCGCGGCAACACCAAGCCCACCTGCGCCGACAAAGAACGCAGCAGCGTTCGCGAAGGGGCTCGGCAATGACGTGCATCTGGGGGAGCAGCGCATCATCCATCGGCGCACGCGCAAACCATACAAAAAGCGCATGAGAATGCCATCAATGCTCGATCCGCACCTCGCCGACATCGAACGCTGGCTGGCGGCCGAACCCCGTCTGACCGCGCTGGCAATTCTCGGTCGCCTCGCCGAACAACGCCCCGAACAGTTCGGTCCGCCGCAGCACACTATCGTGCAGCGCTTGTTGCGATCGCTCAGACGCCAAGCAGCCGAAACGATTATCACGGCCGAGGGTGCGGCACTGGCCGGTGATCCCGGGACTGGCGCCGCCGCTGCGTGTGATGAGCACTCCGCGACGTCCCCAGTCCCTCCGATCCTGCGAGCAATGACGCAACCTCGGACCGGCCGACAGTCGGGGCTACATCCGTCAAGCGAAAGTAACATCCTCAGGTGAGGCAATACGGGGGTCAATATTGCAGGCCGAATGACACCCAGTGGGCCACGGTGTGCCGATCCTGCCCATGAGCCAGCAGACTTTTCCACTGTTTCCGGGCCCTGCCGTCGACGGCGCGTTCGGCGGCTGATCGTAGCGATTGTTCTCGCGGCGGCGCTGGCCAGCGGTTTCTCGCTGGAGGTCCACGCTCAAGGGCGCGGAGACAAGAATCCGAACTGCATCGTGCCGACCGCGCCCCATGGCACCAGCGATGGACGCGCGGCCTCCACCAAGTTCGTGCGGCAGTAGATCGGCCAGGCCGCCGGCGGCACCAACGGCCAGATCCAGTACAACACCGGCGCGTTCGGCGGCTTCACGGCCTCGGGCGATGCGACGATCAATACCGGCACGGGCGTCGTCACCATCCAGCCCAATGCGGTGACGACCGGGAAGATCGCGGACAGCAACGTCACCAACGCCAAGCTTGCGACGGGAACGGCCAACACCTTCAAGGGCTCGCTAAGCGGATCTGCGACCTCCGACATTGCGCTGACGGCGTGCACGCTGTCCTATCAGATCACGAAGTGGGTGAGCGGAACGGCCGGCAGTGCGGAATGTTTATGTCATCGGCGATACCCTGACGATTCCGTCGTCCGTTGGCTTCGGGTCTTCCGTCACTTGCTCGGTGCAACCGACCGTGACGGTTGCGGCGGTCACCACCGCAGCCGGGTCGTTCACTGACAGCGCGGGCAACAAATTCCAATATGTGTCCAATAGCGTCGTGAACGTGCGCCAGGTCGGCGCGAAACTCGACTACAACGGCAATCTTGGCGCGGCTACGGATGACGCGGCAGCCATCCAGCGCGCGATCAACTTTGCCTCGCATCGCGGCACCCTCAACATCGACGCAGGCGGTTACAACGGCAACATCGTTTTCATTCCTAGCGGCGCTGCCGCCAAGGTCTACGGCGGCCTGACTGTCTACGGTTCGGTCTCTCTTAGTGGTGCCGGGAAGGGCAATACCGTTCTGAAGCAGTGCGATACCGACTCTGCCGGTCAACGGTTCATCACACTGGGAGATCCGAACCTGCACTTCGCGTGCTTCTACACCAACGTTCGAGAGATGCTGCTGTACGGGGCGCTCGCGTCCGCGAACGCCGGCATCTCGATGATCTACAGCAACTGCCAGCAGCAGGGCATCGCGTTACTGAATGTCGCGGTCTACACTTACTTGCTGGCATGTGTTGTTACTGACACGGGCTATGGCCGCGCATCCGACTTCACCATGGTTGGTCTGTTCCGCTCGCTCAACGCTGGTTCGACCGATCCCGTGTTATTCTGGCTTATAGCGCAGCAGTCCAAACTATCCGTGAGTTCATTGTCGAAAGCTTCGGCATGACGAGTGGTGATGCGATCTTGCTCAATGGTCCTGTCTCATCGACTTCGATGACAGTCATTGAGAATGGCCACGTAGAAGGAATTCAATTTTCCCATCCACATAAACTATGCAGCCGGTACGGGCGCCATGACCAAGATCAGCGGCATAACTGGCGGTGTAGCGGCCGGAGGCTGCAACTCTGTCGTCGTCCGACAGGCTGGATCTCAGACCGGGAACATCCTCGTCGGATCTATCCAGCCGAACGGCTGCACCAATACTCTCAATAATGCCGGTACCACAACGACAGGCAACGTCGTGGCTTGGACAACTATGTAGGATTGGCGCTCAGTCTAGCAACGTTACAGCGCTGTTCGCCCAGCGTGGTCTGCCGCTGGAATTGCCGCAGATGCGGCTGAAGTGCGGACTGTATCCGCAGTGAAACGCGGCCGTGCATTCAGGATCGGTGCCTCGACGCCTGTGTAGATCAGGCTCGCGATGCTGGCGACCAGGGCAAGGAACGCCGGCAGCGCGGCCGCGATTGACATGCCTCCTGCGAGCGGCAGGAAGGCTGCAAGCACCAGGAGGTGAAACAGGTACGTCGAGTAGGAGATGCGGCCCAGCCAGGTTGCAATCCGCACCAGGGGGCGAAACGCCGATAGCGCTGCATCGAGCTTCAGCGCCGCGAGGATCGCGCCAGCGCCGAACAGAGGGGCGTAGAACGGGAATGTCGCCTCAATGATACGGTGCTCGGTCGGCATCAGCGCCGTCAGGATAGACGCGACAAGGGTAAGCCCAGCTAGCGCGACCACGGCGCCCCTTGTAGATACGCGCTTGAGCAGTGTTGTCCGCGTGCAGGCAAGGTGCATGGCAAAGCCATAAGCTATCGCGTCCATGCGGAAGAGCACGATACGGCGGGTACCAGCGCCCCAATCGGCACTATCGCCGAAGGAGAAGCGCAGGAGCGTGACGATCAGGATAAAGCCGAACGCAGCAATGTCGGCGCGGTGCCGGGTTGGAAGAAGGGGCGCGAGCGCAAGGCAGAAGATAGGGAAGAGGAGATAGAACCACTCCTCGACCGACAGGCTCCAGGCGATCGTGAAGTAGTCGTTTGTGTTCGCCTGGCGGGCGAAGTTCTGAACGTAGAACAGGTAACGGACAAAGTCGGCTGAGCGCAGCTCATGGGCACTGAGCGAGGTCAGGACAAGGGCAATGAGGTAGGGCGGGATGGTGCGCGTCCAGCGCCGGACCCAGAAGATGCCGAGGTTCGCGGCGCTTGGCCGCTCGACGGTGACGAGCAGGATCTGCGGGGCCAGCACGAAGCCTGAGAGGACGAAGAAGACTTCGACGCCAAGGATCGAGACGCTTTCCACCGCTTGCGTACCGATGCCGATCGCCATGAAGAAATGCGGGATGACGACGGAGAAGGCAGCAATCCCGCGGAGCAGGTCCAGCGCTGGAACGTGGCGGCCCGTCATGAGGTGAATCCACAGCGGGCAAGGCCTTGGGCCACGGCGCGCGCGATGGCGGCATTAGCGCCGGCCGTAAAATGACCGCTGGCTGTGCCGATCGGCTCGCGGGCAGCCAGCGTGTTGATCTCATCGCTGGGATCGATCACGCATGTACCAGACGGAAGCGCGGCAAGCATCTGCCGGTACATCTGCGATGCCGGAATGCGGATGTCGGCCGGAGGGAGCAGAACGGTTGCGAGACGATCGTTGTGGGTGTACGCCAAATCAGCCATGCGCGCTATCAACGCTGAGCCTCGTGCGTGCAGGTCACGCGAAATCGGGGTATTCGATAGCGGGCCGTTGTTGGTGAATTCCGGAACGTTGAAATGCCGCCAGATCGCTTTGATCGCCGCGAGCGAATATGGAAAGGTAAGAGGGGTCCAGTCGGCGGCGGCGGCATCTCGGGCGTAATAAGCGGTGATTGCTTCGACTGTTGAAGTAGGACGCGGGATTAGGGTCAAACCGCTCCCGCGGCGTTCGAAGATCGGCTTGGTGACGCGGGCGCGCGGGGCATGATCGTCAGTCAGATCGATGAAAGTCCACGATGTCAGCGCATCGAGCTGCAGCATCGGCCAGTTTAGGCCCACGATAAGAAGCGAGTTGGCTGGGGTCTTGTGCTCGATCATCAATGCAGTCTGGTCGAGCCCATAGCCATCGGAGCCGAAGTTCTCGATCTGGCAGCCAAGGTGAAGCGAGAGTAGATGCGGCCATGCATCCTTATCCGCGACGTCATCCGAGAATGTAAACGATCCGCCCCAGGCGGAGCCACACAAAGGCATCGAGAGCGGCGGGTGAGGGCGAGCGAGTTCATTGCCCCAGCCGATCGGAGATGCACTTCGCTCCGTTGGCAGATTGGCCTCGATCGCAGCTAGAAGGCGTGCAGCATCGTAAAGTCGGTAGGGGTTGCCGCGATGCATGGAGACGACTGCAAACAGGAAGAACATCGCCTCGGTCGCAACGGCGAGGAACGCGAACTGCAACAGAAGCGTGCGTGCAAGACGCATCAGAACACGGTGTAGTGGAATTTAGCCGAGATTGACGGATCGGAGAAAACCACGAGCGCTGCGAGGATGACGGCCAAAATTCCTAACGCGAACAAGGATTTGCGGCTGATCTTCACGTAGACACCTCGCGCTTTGTCAATCGCAAGCTGCATACACGGGAAAATTGTATTCGTCTAGAAACAAAGCCGCCCCTCCGGGCGGCTTTTCTGCTGCTGAGCACCAGTTCCCGCAGAAAACCCGTTTTGGAGCCTCTGTCATGACCACTCAGGTCCCCGCGTCGTCAATATCAGCCACCACAACATCGGGCCGCTGAGGGCGGCGAGATCGATTCTGGGGCATGGCGGCTGCCGGGATCCTGGGGATCCATAAGGCTACCGAGGTCGCCAGCTTGCGGGCGTGACAGCTGCTGCCGGCTGATGAAGGCCGGCCGCCAGCCAGCTGAGCTGGGTGATACAACCAGCGCGGGGCTTCGGTCCCCCGTCTTTGTCGCGATAACGTCGAATTATCGAAACCTGGGAAGGATGGAGCAAACAGTTTAGTCGTTGCCGTAGTCGGGCTCGTACTCCATCTCTCGTTCCTCTCGATCCTCATGCACGTTGTGTAGACCGGCAGCGACGATCTCATCGCTTCCATTAAGAGACAAATCACACGTCGGGCAGCGAAATTCTTCGCCCGCGAACTCGCGGTCAACGATCTCCGAGATGGCGTACTCGTCATGGACTTCGCTGATGTCTTCGCCGGTCTGGTCTCCGGTCATGAAAGCATGGCACCCACACGACGGGCACTTTTCTGGCCAGATTTTGTCATAGCTGCCTTTGAAGAGATCATCCTGCTGTTCTGGCTGTCTCATCTTCGCCTCAGCCTCAAGGCGATCGCGTTCGGACCTTTTCAATGCAGCGAAAGCCTCCTCGGGCGCATCCACGCGAAGACACACCGCTGCAGCCAGAGCGTTTGCGCCTCCTCGAGTAATTGGCGCGGAGCTTTTGCATCGGCAGCTCCGAGCCAGTGTTCTAACGAGGATTTCCATCTGGTGGAGGATCGTGTCGCAGGCATGCCAATAGCGCGCTTCCCAAGCGTCCAATCGCATGGTCCCGAAACGGAAGGTCGGCTGAATGGAGCTCGGCGTTGCGGCGCTCTGCGGAGCGCATCGAACTTCAGCGCGCCCTTGATCCACGAGAAACGATTGTCGACAGGCTGGCCGACGGATTTCTGATCATGGGAGTCACTGCCGTGGAGGTAGGGCTTGCACCCGTCATATCGTGCGCCCAGTTGCTCGATCGTCACTCCGCGCTGGCCGATCCAGAATTCGCGTTGCGCCGGGCTGCTCGAAAAGATGACGTGGGCGAATTTCTCGATCTCCTGGCGGACGGTGGCGTCGGCGGCTTGGCGGACGCCCGACGTACCGTCTCCAGCGACCAAAGTTTGCAGCGCAGCTAAATGATGCGAAGGGCCAATTTTGGACTCATGCACCGCAGCGAACCGCTGGGCGGCTGGTCATCCACCGACTCGCCATGCGAGTGTAGGTTAGCGTCTCTGATTTGCCCGCTCGGCGTCATGCTGCAGCCCCCGGATCCGCTCCTGATATCCGCCGAAGCGTAGCGCAGGCGTGGCGATGAGGCGCAGAGCGACGAAACAGACCAGCCCGACCAGCGACGCGGGGCCGATGCTCAACGCAGCCTTGAGCCACAGGTCGTCTGGGCTCATCGCAAAAAAACGGGGCGTGATCACAGACAATGCAATGGCTGCGACGAAGGCGACTAACCCTGATATTGATGCGGCTACATGCGGCTGCCTGATCGACCACGGTCCGGGCGCGCCACGCAGCAGTTCCCCTCTCATGCTTCTGACGATGTCCAATCGCAGCTGCTCGAACTGGCGGACGAACAAGAATCCATCTGGACTGTCGCCAACACGGGTGGCTTCGTTCCAGTCGAGCGAATCGAGATAGGCGCCGCACAAGAAATCGAGCGCGGTAGACTTGAACTGAAGCTCATTGGCCACCAGCATGCTGCGCACGATGCTGCGCTCACGGTCGAGTTGGTGTTCCCTCGCGGCCAACCGCAACCGTTCAACTTGATCGAGCAGTTCCCAGCGAACATTGCCCTTGCTCTCCTGCTGTCGGTGCTCCGAGAGTTCGCCGAGCTGTTCCGCTAGGTCCTCCGCGGACTCGCGGGCGCGCACCTGACGGTCGGCCTCGATCTGTGCCAGGCGCCGTTCAAGTTTCTCGAGCGTTTCCGCCAGGACCTGCGGCATGGCCGATTCCCCCGGCGGCTTGCCCGGGGCGGCCGGGTTCGACCGCGGCGCAAGCACAAGTTGCGATATCTCCCGTTCGATGTCCTGCGAGAATGTCTCCTCCTCGAAGGTCATAACGGACGAGATATCCCGCAGCAGAGCTTGTACACGGTCGCTGGCGTAACCGACGGCAACGACCAGCATAGCCGGCGCCGGCGACAGCTTTGCGAGATCGCGCCGCGTCGTCGCCAGGGACAGGCCGGCCGCCGCTTCCTGCGTGGCGTCCGATGCGGTTGCGATGACGATGGCGAGCGAGGGCTCATTAAGGTCAGAGCCAGTTGGGACAATCAGGCGGTCGATCTTACCGCCGCCCGCTAGGACGAGATCGGTGCGTGCTGAAAAATTGGCGCGTGCCACGACGTTGTCGATCACTTGGCGCGCCACCTTGGCGCGATCCGCCAGGCTGCCGGTCTTGCCCGCGGCGGCAACAAGACTGTCGTTGGTCACTGAGGCAGGGCGCCCGGCGGATAGGGCCCACGCCTCGTGCGCAATCCGCAGGATCTCGCGCGGGTTTCCGCCGGAGAGGTCGCGGATCATGCCAATGGCGGTTTCCGTAAACTTCTCGCGATTACGCGCATGCGCCGACAGCAACGAGCGCGTTTCGTCGCGGCTGAGATGTCCGGCTACCACGGGCTCGCGCTGATAGAAGCGCGGGCTGACGTCGCGGGGAAACCGCTCGAAAACCGGAACGGTGCCGGTCAACACGATCACCCCGTCCTGGCGAGCCACCTGTTCCACCATCTTCTTCACGATGGACGCCGCAGTCGCCGCACGCATTGGATCCGCAGGGACAAAATTCTCTAGCTGATCGAGTAGCAGCACCAATGGTATGCCTGCGATCCGAAATAGCGCGGTGAGGCATTCGAGCGCATTGACCGCAATGTCGGCCGTGTCCGCCGAGCTGAAAGATTCAGTCCACAGGGCCGCAGGCAGAGGGGGACCCTGCTGCGCGGGCGCGCCACCTGACAGCAGTTCGAACGCCGCAGCCCCATATGAAGGCTCATTGATGAGTCCGGTGGCTATTGCGAATTTAGTCGATACGGCGGTCGCGTCGCCCACCTCCGAAAGTTGCTGCCTAAGCTTGAGATAGAGTTCGTTGACGTCGAGGGTGTCGACGCCAGCGGTGAGCGCTCCCGACTGCACCCGCGGCGCGGCATCCTTCGTCGCCCGCGCGGCTCC
Source organism: Bradyrhizobium sp. UFLA05-112 (assembly GCF_053572325.1). Taxonomy (NCBI): domain Bacteria; kingdom Pseudomonadati; phylum Pseudomonadota; class Alphaproteobacteria; order Hyphomicrobiales; family Nitrobacteraceae; genus Bradyrhizobium; species Bradyrhizobium sp. UFLA05-112. The sequence continues at coordinate 8,308 of NZ_JBANBK010000096.1, forward strand.
GACAATTTTTTCGCCGATGCGCTGCAAGGCCGTGTCGACAACCTGTCTGAGATCGTCGTGGGCGAGATTGCGCACAAACTGGCGATAGACGTTGACGACATTCTCGTCATCCGCCTTGGCATAGAGGAAGCGGCACTTAAGGCTGGCGAGGCTGGCGGCCTGGGCGCGCAACCACTTGAGGAGAAACGTCTTGCCGCTGCCGTTTCCTCCCGTGACGGTGATGGCGCCCCCAACCGCCGCCATGCCGGTCGGGCGATCCTTGGCATCCAACGGATAAAGCTTGAGATAGTTGGAGAGCAGCTCACGCGCGTCACTCATGAACTTAAATTCAGCGCTTGCTGCAATCGGCGTGCCGAAGGTCTCCACGGCGGCCGCCGGATATGGATTGTCGTCGCCAGGGTTGAGCGGGGCTGACGTCTGGGTTTCCGGATTCTCCGGTACGCCCGCAGTTGCGGTCATGGTATCAGCCTCTTCATGTCGTCGCGGGTGATCCGCACGGCGCCCGGTGGGATCGCATTGACATTGCCACCATTCGCGGCGAGCTGCTGCGCGAGGGCTTCACACTTCTGCGAGAATGCGCCGTCGAGCCGCGAGATGACGACCTTGATCGGCAGGGTCACTGGCTCTGGGGCTCTAGGGGTCGGCGCGAACAACTCGTCCAGAGCAGCCCCGGTGAATGGAGCAAGCTCCGGCTCAGAACCGGCACCCGCGGCGAGGGCGGGAGTGCGTTCCTCGGCGAGGCGCCAGCGCAGGAAGTCGACGGTCTGCGCTTTGGTGATGCGAGGCGAATCCACCAGCGCGACTCGGATCGCATTGGTGGCAAGGTTGTATTTGAGAATCGAGGCTTTCGACAGATCGCTGAACGACACGAATGCGTAATCCGCAAGCTTGCACAACGTTGCGCAGGTGGGGCGCCACGCGTCCAGATCGAACGCGTGGACGGTGGCATCGAGAAAGAAGACGATCAGGGGAACAGTTGCGGCCCTGCTGACATCCTCCTTGAGATAGCCGAACAAGGCATCGACGTCGGGCGATTGAACGAGCGCACTCTCCTTCCATTCCTTCCGGGTGTCCGCCATCAGTTTGGAAAGACGGTTCGCTCCCTTATTCTTGAGCGTGTCGTCGTAATCTCTTACGCGTCGAAAAAAACTCTGCAGCAGCGTGTCCGCCACGTTGAGCCGGTCTGGAACAATAGCAGCCGTATGCTCCGTTACTATGACGGGTCGCGGGGCGAAGCGCGAGTGAACATCATAGTGCAGCATGTTGCGCAAGGATTTCCGCCCTGTGCCCTGAAAGCCGCTGAGCAGAATCACCGTGCCGGCCGCGGCACCGGGCGGGGCGAGCGTCGTTAGCCCAGTCTTGCCGACGCCCACCAGACGGTCCTTATCCTTCCAGTCATAATGATCGAAATAGCTGGCGAGATCGCCGCTGTGCTGGTGGGGCGCCAGTGATCCCGCCAGATAATCGAATTTAGCGACCCCGCCCGGCGCGAGCGGAGCAAAGGGATTCGTGCGAAGCCGAAACTCCGGATGAGCGCTCAGCACGTCCAACAACGTTTGCGCGGGCCTTGGCATCCTGGCGTCCTCAGGGCAGGTGACTACGAATATCGTCGATCTCGGAAGTCAGCTCCGGAAACAGCTCAGCTAGCAACGCGAGATATTCCTGCCGGTTCTCCACAAAGCAGATACCGCGTAGCCGCTCTGATTCCGGCTTGGGCAGCTTCGCGAGCATATTCTTCCGATACATCACGGCGAGAAGGGTTTTCAGAGCCCCCTCGACTCCCGGCGCGAGCAGGGTCGCCCTGACATCGTTAGACACGAAGCCGGCAATGACTGCAGAGTTCTCCACAACGTAGGTACGAAATGCCGATTTCGCGCTCTCCGCCGCATTGCGCTGCGTCACTAGAAAACCCAAGCCGGCGGTGATCGCGGCGGGAATGAATACGCCTAGGAACCATGCCGCCGCGGTGAAGAACGGTGAGGCCGGCGTGCGCTCGACCTTGAGTGGAATCTCGAGCGTTCGCTCTCCCGGCGCCAACGCGAGAATGCGGCCATCCATCGCGACGCCATCGGCGCTGAGCGAATCGACGTCCACCCAAACTGCCACGATGCGGTCGATGATCTTCGGTGGGCCGCTTCCGCTCTCGAGCACGAGCCGATCGGTCCAGGCGGCGGGTGCCTGGCGAGAGCCGCGCGGTCCCTGGACGGTCGAGCAGGCGGGCCGATTGGGCACTTCATCGGCCAGAACTGTGGCGCCGAGCCCCGTCGTCGTCAGGTTGATGAGAAACTTCGGTGCCACCGTCGTGACTCGAAACGTCGCGCACGGACGATCCGGCATGGACCACGGCTGTATGGTGGACACGCGGAGCGCTGACGGCAACCCATTCAGAACAAGCCAAGCCGAGCTGGGTGCCGGGGCAGATTCTTCGGACTTTTGTGCCAAGGTTGGGCCCGCGGCAAGAAGCGCATTCACCAACACAATCATTCCGGCGGCGATATCTCTAAAGATCACTGCTCGACCTCCCACAATGCTGGAGGCTTGCAACGCGTCATACCCTAACGGGAAATGCGATCATGCAACAACTTAATCGACCTAGACAAGCGGGGTTAATGGGAGCGGTGCGCGACGTCTCGTGATTTGGGCCGGGAGGACCGGGTGTGGCCGTGATGCAGACCTCGGAGCCGCTGATGACCATCCCCGAGTACCGCCCACATCGACGAAAATATCGAAACGGGTAGACGGCCAGTCTGTTGTGCGCCGCGGACGCTGTGATCACATCTGGGTGGTCCTGCACATCGCTCGCCGTGACGATCCGATCGCCGTCGGAATCGGTTTGACCGATCGGGCTTTCTGCGCGTGACAGCCCACTCCGGCGCGACCAACAGCCTGGCCTTTTTGACAACGCGCCAGAAAGGCCACGCGGCTTGGACGGGATATTCGGCCCTGGCGTACTCGAACCAGCACGATGTTGCCAGCAGCTGATTTTGGGTCAGCCGCATGTAAGATGTCCGTTCCGGGTCGGGACGTCTCGCGACGCCACCTCTCCCACACCACCGGGCATAGGGGTCCGTACCACGGCGGTTCGATCGAGTTAAACCGGCACAGGCATGAAGATTCGGGGGAGACCCAGAGAGTCGAACGCCTGATTTCGTAGGGCGTGTTGAACCGCCGGGTGTCCGGACATGCGCCAGAGTCCCGTTGGTGAACCGGCAGCGACCGATGAGGCGAACTTCGCGATGCCGAGGCGCACCGCCGGCACTTGACCTCGAGATAGTAGAACCGTCCTTCATCGCTTCACTGATGGTCGGCGACGGCTGCGCCGGCCCCCGAGCCCGATCATGCGATAATTCCGAGCTTGGCAGGTCTCGGCGGCGGACTCCCGCATCTTCTCGGCGGCTTCCCTCTTGGCCGATTTCGCCCTCAGCTTCGCGGCAGAAATCCTCGCGCCGAAAAGACGATCCGGATTCCTCCGCCCCATTGCTCAATTCTCGGGTTCGCGCTCGCTGCGTGGCAGGCTCCTAATGAGACCGGTCTCGGAATCGATGATGCCTACCACCCGGCAGAAGCGGGTGAAGTCGATCACGCGCCGGTCGTCGAGGACGCTCGGCTTGCGGTCTTCGATGACGCGCAGGGTGGGACGGGGGCGGATTTCGGTCATGTTCAGTATTGAGGCCGGGCGCGATCGGTCCGCCGGATGCCTGACGCGTTCCTCATCACGAAGTCGGCCGGTATTTCCACCACGCGGCCGGAAGAGCAGAATGAGGTGGTGGGTACCAAGGTCGAGCTGGCGCTGATCCGTGACGCCTACGTATCGTCTTCCCGAAGCTCTCATACCGACAGTCGTGTCGGCGTTGAATCGGCAGAAACTCGACAAAAATGGTCATGTGGTCGGTAACGAGGCCTGAGCGGCCTCGTCGATGGAAACGCGCGTTTACAACAGGATCGAGCCAATTTCCCCATTTCGGGATCTTGGCCTGCTCCTCGGGGAGTTTTGCAAGCGTCAGGATGGCGCTGATGGTTGGGGCATGACCATTCACGGTATCGTGCCGGGCCCGCAGAGAGCCGTCATGATCAGCGTCGGCGGCACCAACAGCCCGGCGAAGGCGGCGACGCCGCCGGCAAGCCCGCGAAGGCGCGAGCCGAACACCATCGACAGGTTGACGAAGTTGGGCCCCGGTAGCCAGCTTCCCGCAGCAGACCAAGGCGTTCGACGCCGGCGCCGCTCTTGTCGATCTGCGCTCGTTTCCGCCGAGGGGGCAATCGTCGGCTGGGAAGTCGATGAGCGTCAGACCGCCGCGTCAGAGCCGACCTCCTGTATTGGCAGCGTTTCGGGCAGCTGCGGATCGAGTTCTTCTTGCTCCAGAGTCTTCGCACCCTCGCCAAGCAAATAGGCGGCCAATATGGCGACGCCGGATTCCGGCGGGCATCGCGCGGGAGATGCCTTCATCGCAGGGGTGTTGCCGAAGGCTTCCGCGATGTCGGGGCTCATGAGGTGCGGTCTGATGCTGCGCCCGACCGCCTGCTCGATGGTCCGGAAGATCCAGGTCCCGTCCGGATCGATGTCGGACCAGTGGAAGATCGGAGTATCGTCCGGGACGGCCTCCGCGAGGACGCGCAGCGCGTGCTGCGTCGCCAGCGACGGGTAGCCGCCAACGTAGACGGTTGCCCCCAGGCGTGTGGGGTCGGCTTCGATGAGGTGGCGGCTGAAGCTCGCGAAGTTCTCGATCGTGAGGAGGTAGGCCGGCGGCTCCCGGAAGCGGATGCGGTCCGCTTCGTTTGGCGCGACCCCCAGATAGAGGGGCGAGGCTGCCGAGAGGTCGGCACCTTCGAGATCGACGCGGCCCGCGATCAGGAGCGGTGGGGCGAACCGTTCAAGGCCGATGGCGCGCAGCGCCGCCCGCGGTCTAGCCTCCGGTGGAAGCTCGATGATCCCAGCGAGAAGGCGAACTACCGCACTCTCGAGGCGCTCAAGCGTCTTGCTGTCGCCGACGGTCCTTCTGGAGAAGGTCCGGTAGTCGACGTTCACGTGTTTGCCGTCGAGGATCGCCTGTGCGAGCACGAATGCGTCGCGCAGCCGATCGGTGTCTGTCGGTGAGAACGCGTTCCACGTCTTTGCCCTGCTCCAAGCGGTCGCAATGGCCGCCGCGGCATCCTTCAAGCGAGCATCCAGTTCCAGGCCGGCGACAAGCCGCGCAGCGGCGTCCTCCGCGATTTTGGGGGCGGGAGTGCGGCCGAGATAGCGATACAGCGTGTCGGGCGATGCGAGACGGACGTGCGCGATTTCATTGCGCTTAGGCCCGCGTCCGCGCGCCATGCTGATCGCGCCCGCCTCTTCTGCGCACGAGATTTCCTTGAGGAAGGCATCCGCGGCAACGACCGAGGTGAACGCGGCGTAGTCCGGATAGCCGATCGGGCTCGCGGTGCCGGCCTCGAACCGGTCCAAGAGGTCGCCTAGAAGCTCCCTCGCGTCGGTAAACACGCGCGGCATGGCTACTCGGCCGCGAGCCGGAGCGAGAGATCGGCGTCGGAGATCAGGTCGGGATCGATCGCCATCAGTTCCTGCTTGGCCTTTTCCTTCAGGGAGACCACGGTCGCTCTGGACTGTTCGCCGATGCGGTCGACCTCGACGATGGTGTCCATGTGTTCGAGGACAGCGACGCGCTTCTCGAACGGGGCCGCGATGACGAACTGGAGGCCGAGGTTCTTATAGAAGCTCATCATCTGGCGCTGGTTTCGTCCGTCCAATTTTGAGAACGCCTCGTCGAACATCGCGAGAGCGAAGCCCGAAGGCTTGCCGGCGCGCCGCTCGGCGCTGCCGTAGACCGCCGCCAGTGACGCGCCGATCGCGACGTAGATGGGGACCTGCTGTTCGGCTCCGGAGCCCGTACCTCGGCGCTGCTCCCAGCGGGTCGACCTACCCGTCGCGACGTCCTCCATGTGGATCTCGAACGTGTAGAAGTTCCGGTAGTCTTCAAATTCGGTGAAGTCCTTCTCCGGGTCCTCCAGCAGCGCTTCGAGTGCGAGAATCGTGTCCTTGTGCGGGAAATCTTCGGGCACGTCGCCGCGGAAGAGCATGTCCAGCGCCTCCGGAGAGGTCTTGCCGATCTCGATGATTTTCAGGATCGGCTGGAATTCGACCACCTGGGTGCGGTGGAACGAGTAGCGCTCGTTGTGGAAGGGATGCGCATGCAGGCTGCGGTTCAGCGACTGCAGGTCCCGCTCCATCTTGCCGATGCGCGAGGTCAGCGCGTTGATGAACTCGCCGCGCAGCAGGGTCGCTGCCTTCTCGGCCGCTTCCCGTGCCTGTCGTTCATATTGCCGCAGTTCGTTGGACTCGATGTCGCTGATCAACAGGTCCATCCAGGGCTTCACCTCACGAAGGGGCTCGCTCTCGATGCCGATTTGCGACTGCGTTCCGAACTCTTCGAAATAATTGTCCAGGAATTCGCGCACGCGCCGTTCGACGCGTCCGCGCTCGCTGTCCGCGGCATCGGCGTCTTTCACCGCCTTCTCGGCGATGGCGCGGTGCTTTTCCGCCTCGTTCTTCTGCATGCGGGCGTCGAGCCGGGATCGGTACGCGGACCGGCCCTTCGCCGCGGCGTAGAGCGGCTGGTTCTTGGCGAACAGCGACCAGGCGATCTTCAGATTGAGTTCGGAGCCCGGGACGTTTTCACCGTCGCCGAGCCTGTTCGTCGCCGTTCTAACTTCGCCATCGTGCCTGTTGAAGGCGGTCTGCTGGGTCTCGCGCTCGCCGATCCTCTTCTTCTTAAGCTCCTGTTGCGCCAGTTTCTTGTCGCGGAGGCCTCCATCGCCGGCGCTGTCCAGGGCCGCAAGTTTGGTGTCCGCATCGGCCTTCTCGGTCTGGGCGGCGGCGTAGGCAGTGGCGTGAGCCTTCAGGTCTGCCGTGGCCGTCTCGCACAGCGCCTTGAGCGCCATGAAGGCGCTGTCCGCAATTTCCGCCTCCTTGTTGGCTTGCGCAAGCGAAGCTTCCAGATCGTCCGCCTGCTCCTGCAGGGCGCGCAGGGCGTTTGCCTGGGCGGTCTTGCCGATCTTGTGCTGTGAAAGATCGATCGACCGATGCGTTCGCACCAGGCCGTCGTCGTAGAGGCCGTCCCTCATGATCGCCCGGCCCGGCCTGTTGAACTGCTCGAGCGTCTCGGCGAGCCGCACGGAGCCGTAGCGGCGCATGATGAACGACAGTGCGTCCGGATCGTCGGTGCGGAAGATCGCAGGGAATGTTCCGCGGTCCGGCCTGGCCCTGAACTGCTCCAGCTTGTTGAGGCTCACCAGGGAGGTGCGCCGGAATTCGCGGCGTCCTTCCTTGAAGATCGCCGTCGCGTCGCCGATGTCTGGTCTGTCGACGAAGACGGCGTCGCGGTCTCGGCCGAGCAGCGCTTCGGCGGCTCCCGCCCATTCCGGGTCCGCAACCTCGATCAATTCGCAGAGTACCCTCGGTGCCATCCCCTTCTGCCGGAGCCTTTGGCAGAGGCGCTCGGTGTCCGGTTCAAGGTGTGCCCGCGCTCCTCCGGAGGCGTGCTGCCGAATCCGGCCCAGCAGGTCGTCGCGCTGCGCGCGCAGTTGGGCGACCTTTGCGATGATCTCCTGGCGCGCTTCATCGACCTTGGCGAGCTGCTGTGCTCCGGATGTGGTGAGGGCGCTTTCCGCCACCGAGAGCTCCTCGGAAACGGAGACGACGGCGGCCCCCTCTGCCGCGGCCTGTAAATTGTCGACGACGGGGATGAAATCGTCGAAGCCCTGGCCGCGCATGGCGCTCAGCGGCTGCAGACGCCGGATCGCGTCGAGGCGCGCTTTGAAATCCGCGGCGGCCCGCTGCGCCGCCTGGGCAGCTACCGACGCAGTCTGCTGGAACGATTTTCTGCCGGTCTTGGCATCGTGCTCGGCGATGGCTTCGGTAAGCCGTTCGACCTCCTTGTCGATCGCCTTGATGTCTTCGGCGAGGAACGCAAGTTCGCCTGCAGCGGCATCGCGCTGCGCGGTCGCAAGGTGCAGCCTGGTCCTCCAGTCTCGGTTGGTCGCCCGGGCGGCGAGCCACTCGGCGCGCTTTGCGATCCACTGCTCGCGGAATTTCGTTTCGAAGGCCTCTGCCAGCGCCGCGAGGATCGTCCTCAATTCCTTCAGCGCCTCCAGCTTGAGGCGCATCTTACGGATGGTCTCGCTGATGTTCCTGTAGGTCTGGATCGACTCGCGCAACTCCCCGATCCGGATCGGACTATCTTCCAGGATGTAGGTCCGAACGAACTGCGTAGCGGTCTGGTTGTGATCCAGCGTCATCGCGTTGACGATCGATTTCTGCAGGGCGCTCGCGTTCTGCTCGCCGTAGGGTGCATGCGGAAGCAGATGGCGCATGTATTCGCGGACGTAGTCTCCCGCCCGGTCGCGGTGATTGATGAAATTCTGCTCGCCCACTGCGGCCACGATGCGCCCGCGCACGTCCTCCCACTGAGCCGGGAATTGCGAGGTCCCCCTGTGCTCGATGAAGGCCTTGGACGTGAGGATCGTGCCCACGGCGACGAACAGGGCGAGGACCGTCTCTTTGCTGTCCGCCTTGCGTGCCTCGAGCGCCATGCCGATGGTCATCGGCGGGCGAACGCCCTCGGTGTCCTCGAAGCCGAGGCTGACGTAGGTGCGCGCATCGTCCCGGCGCCGCTGGTCTTCGCCCAAGGTCCCAAGGCAGTAATCGACGACGCTGCGCTTGGAGCCACTCCGCGACTTGCCGCTGTCGCCCGCGACCGCGTTTAGTCGCAGGAAGCGCCTGTTGCCGCCTGTCAACACGACCTGAGCCATGTCGAGAATGGTCGACTTGCCGGATCGGTTCTCGCCGAGCACGCCGATGTGGCCGGCGACGGGGATGTCGGCGACGTCGAACAGGTGCCAGTTCACCATGGCGAGATGACGCAATTCCATCATGCTTCTTCCCCTGTGGGCTGCGGCGATCGAGCCTCCTCGCTGCGGGCGTACCGCTCGAGCCGCTGGAGGGCGTCGCCGCCGCTGATCAGCTTGATCATCGGCCGGATCCGGATTTCGCAGTCCTGCTGTTCGTTGTCGTAGTCGCCGATCTCGACCAGACTGCGCTGAGAGGCTTCCTTTAGGATATCGCGAAAGCGGTTGATGCCGATGGCGCCGCCGCCGTTGGGCTGCACCATGTCCTTGTATCGGTCGTGCAGAGCGTTCAGCGTCGTGACGACGACGGCGCGGTCCTCGATCGCGCCGAGATTGACTTCCTCCTGCCAGTGCGCGGCGAGGACGAGTGTCACGATGGTCTCGTCGAGCCGCATGCGTGGCAGAGGCACGTCCTCGTCGATCGCGAGGACTCCGGCCCACTGGGCTTCGGGATCGCGGTGGACGCGGTAGCCGCAACTGTCGAAGAAGCCGTCCACCACGTCGCGGAAGCGGCCGTCCATGATGGTGTTGTAGATCTTCCCGGTGCGCGGATCGCCCGCGAACACGAACTGCCTGCGCAGCAGGAAGTGGAGCGCTCTCCGCAGGTCCGCGGCCTTGTCCGCGCCGGCGGACCTTTCGATGTTCTCGAATTCGTTAAGCATGTGCCTTGTCCTTGCGCAGCGCGCCTGAACGCCTGACTACGAAGTTCGCGCATCTGAGCCATTCGCTGTCATGGGGCGGGGTTTCCGGCGACGGCTCCAGTTCGAAACCCTTGGCGACCTGCGGCGGGACCTCGCCGGTGAGCGCGTAGCGGCGTGCGGTGTCGAATGCGAGGAAATCGTCCACCGTCTCGATCTCCATAAACCGCGCTTCCTTGGTGCCGAACGGCGGCACCTGGCCTTCCAGGAAACGCCGGACGTCCTCCGGGCGGGGCGCGATGCGGGCGATGTACTCGAGCCGCAATTGCTTGCGCAATTCGTATAGCGGGTCCGATGGGGGTGCGGCGAGCTCTCTCGCCTCGACGGGACGGCGCGGCTGCCTGGCGGGAGCCTGATGGTGCTCCGACCAGGGGGACCGCAGCGGCTCGATGCTCCATTCCACGGTGGCCTCATCGTGGCGGCCGTCCCGCAGCAGGGCGTCCAGCCGGCCTACCAGGTCGCCGGCGCGCCCGACCAATCCTTGCGTACCGCGCTCGGCATACTTGATCGTGTTCCTGACCCGCGCCTCCAGCTGCCGTCTGAATATCTCGATGCGTTCGAACATCTCGCCGATCTGCTCGAAGATGTTCTCGATCGCGAGCAGGTCGTCGGCGGCGGCCATGTGGCCGTCCTCGACGTCCGCCGCCATGCTGGCTCTGGCGTATTCCTCCGCGAGAACTTGCATCGTTTCGGGCATGTAGGAGATCTTCCGGGCAAGGTCGACGATGGCGTCCCTGAAGCGGTAGGGGTGGTTGACGGTGAGGATGGACTCGAAATCCCTGAGCAGGAGCTGATCGACGAATTCCTCGAAGAAGGCCTCGAGACGGTCGCCCACTGTCTTTGATTCCATGACGGTCCGTCGGATCCGCTTGAGGTCGGCAAGGATCGCGCGGAGGCTTTTGGTGAACTGATCGGCCTGGTTGCGGGCCTCTCGCACGGCGAGGGCGGCCTCGCGCTGCTTGCGGTCCGTCACATCGGGCGTGAGCTTCTCGACGGCTTCGAGGTTGAGGCGGATCTGGACGATCAGTCCTCCGAACCGCTGCGACAGATCTTTGTTCAGGCTCGCTAGTCGCTGGATGACCAGCAGCGGTCCCATTGCCATGTCGACGGTGACCCGCAGGCCGTATTCTTCCTCTTCGAGCCAACGCCATGCGATCAGGCGGGAGTAGAGCTGGCGGGCCAAGGTGAGGGCCTTGTCTCCCTTCTCCGAGCCCGCGGAAATGTCGGCGCGACGGATCCGCCGCCGGCCCGACGAGATCACCTCCGGAAGCGCCTCGCCGAAGTCATCGCCTTCGCTCCACAGGGACGGATGCGCACGCATGACGTCGTAGATGGCATGGACCACCTGCTGAGGTGTCGGAAACGCAGGGGCACCGGTGAAGTACCGCTCATGCAAGTCGAGGAGACACGCCGCATAAAGATGCTTGTGGTCCCGTGAGAAAACCAGAAAAGCGTCGTCGTGCAGATGGCGGAATAGGGGCATATCGAAATCGTACTCGACACAAACAGAGGGAGTGGCGCGACACGGTACAGAACCGGCCGCCGACATCGGCTTAGTTCAGATGCAATGCGGTCGCGTTGCAACCGCCTGGATATGTGTTCCCTGTATGTTCTAGCACGGTTGTCCCTACCGCGTCGAGTCGTTGAGGTCGATCAGGTCGAGGGCGCGATTCATTCGAGGCCCTCGCGCGCAGTTGGCTCACCAGCCTCAAAAGAGTGCTCGCGTCGGCACGCTGCCGGCAGCCAGGGCGGCGCGCATCGCGGCGTTGTGGACTCCAGATTCGTCGCCCGCCTAACGCTCGATTTCGCAAGCGAACGCGTCAAGCTGTCGCGCGGCGTGATGGAGCGACAAGCGGCGGTCAATCGTGCGCTAGGCCTGGGTCGCGTGCCTTTGATCGGAGCCCGGATCATGCGCGCTCTCGATGGCTACAGGATGTTGGGTGCTGGCATTCGGATTCTCGGAACGAACGCCATCTACGGATATGAAGCGTCTTCCGGAGTCAGGATCGATCCGGGCCCGGCCACGACGGAAGACATCGACCTGCTGTTCGACGCTCCCGGCGGGCTTACGTTTGTGGCGGACGAGGACGTCTCAGAGTCTTCGCTCCTGAAGATACTTCAACGCGTTGACACCAGCTTCGAACGGGCCAAGCAGACGTTCCGAGCTGTGAATCGCAACGGCTATCTCGTCGATCTGATCAAGCCGATGCAGAGTCCTCCCGGGAAGAAGGCACCGGATAAGATCGGCTCGGATCCCGAAGACCCGACTGCCGTCCAAATCGAAGGCCTCGATTGGCTGCAGAATTCTCCCGCTTTCGAGGCTGTCGCGATCGACGAAAAAGGCGAACCGGTGCGCATCGTCGCTCCAGATCCGCGGGTTTGGGCGGCGCATAAGCTGTGGTTGTCCCGTCGAGCGGATAGGGAGCCGCTCAAGCGCCAACGAGATGCAGCACAAGCAGAAGCCGTGGGCGCTCTGGTCGCAAAATATCTCACTTATCTGCCCTTCGACGCAGAACAGCTAAGGATGCTGCCCAAGGAAGTAGCAGACAGCGCGGCGCCCCTGTTCGTTAATACCGCCGCGCGCGCCTAGCGGCCAGACGCGACTAGAACAAGGCCGGCATAGCCGGCGGCGATCATCGGGGGCACCATATGATGGTTCGCGTGGTGCTGCTGCTCGTCGGCATGATGATCGCCATAGTTGGCATGACGACGATCATCATCGTCAGAGCCGGCATGATGATCGCCAGCAGCACCAACCACCAGAGCGGCAGCACCAGCTTTAGGATCGCGATTGGCGCCGCCGGCATTGCCGAAGGATCAGCGGCTGTTGGCGACTCACATCGATCATAAATCGGGTGCGATCAGCGCAAAACCGCTTACCCTACTCACGGCGAAATCTTCGCAGCGTTAATGTTCGGTTTCCGACGTGATCATTGCCTCGACTTCTGCGCGAAAAGCCTGACGCGAGGAGTCACGTGAATAGAACATGTGGCCGCCAGGGAGGACCAGCAGCCTGACCCGCGGCGCTGAGGCGAAGGCGGGCAACTGAGCGAGGGCCATTTTCGTGGCGAAATAAGGGGTCACAAGATCAAAAAGCCCGTGTCCCACCAGCACCTTCATCTTCGCATCCGTTGCGAGAGCCTGTCGCAGCTCCGACAGCGACTCTGGAGGTGTATTGCCGAAATCCCAAGCCTTTCCGACCGCACCATTGAGCAGTTCATAAGAGCCATCCGGCCGCCACTTGAGCTTGCGCGTCAGGACATCGACGGCAGCACTCGTCACCGGCGGCGCAAGCGCATCACCCGAGGGGTCGCCGAAGGGGTGGGCAGCTGAATGCGGATAGGGATCCAGACCCCTCACCGAGGCATCATAACCGCCGGTCACCTTGCCGCTGCGGCGATCCAGCTCGCGGCGGAATTCGCCAATGTCAATGCGGCCGCCACGTGCTCGGGTCACGCCTTGGTCGATGCCGATTAACACGGCGAGCTTATCAGCGATGCGATTACTGGCCTCGCTGTCAGCCTCACCTTTGAGGAGGTCGGCCAGGAGCTCGCCTTGCGCGTAATTTTCCACGGCGGTGAGATCGGAGCCCTTCGCTTGGCTCTTGGCTTCACGGGCTGTTGCGACATAGCTCGGCAGCAGCGTGACATATCGCAAGATCCCGGGGGGAGCGTAGTCAAACACCGGCGAGACCAAGATCAAGCCCTTGACTCCGACACCCTGACGCGTCTGCAGCTGGCGCACGACCTTCGGTCCTCGAATGCCGCCATAACTTTCGCCCACGACGTACTTTGGCGATAGGAGCCGGTCGTACTTCTCAAGCCAGCGGCGTATACTCAACGCGAGGGCGCTGACATCGCCGTCGACGGAAAAGAACTTCTTGCGGACATCCTCACCGTTCGCGACGAAGCGGCTATAGCCAGTCCCGACCGGGTCGATGAAGACGAGGTCGGTGAAGTCGAGCCAGGTTTCCGCATTAGGCTTCGCTTCTAAAGAAGTGGAAGGCGTGATCTCGTCGGCGTTGATCGGCAGCCGCCAGGGACCGGCATTGCCGAGCTGGAGCCAAGCCGAAGATGAGCCGGGTCCGCCGTTGAAGAAGAATGTGACCGGACGCGTCGTGCGGTCCGTCCCGTCGAGCTGATAAGCCGTATAGGCGATGTCGGCTTGCGGCTCGCCTTTTTCGTCGAATAGGCGGATCGAGCCCGCGGTCGCAGCAGAGTTGAGTACCCGGCCTGGCACATGGAGCGTATGCTTGGTGGTCGAATCCGGCGGCAAGCGATGCAGCTCGCTTGCAGACGGCGCGCTCGGTGTTTGTCCCGCCCGTTCGTCGGGACCGCTCTTATGGCCTGCCTGCGTGGAGCCTTCAGAGCACCGCGGCGGATCATCGGCCCGGCCGGTGTCCATCGTGCCGCAGGCAAAAAGAGCGAGTGCAAGAGAAGCGCGGCGGAGCTTGCTGAAATCAAATCGCATCGAGTTTTCCTTTCCCGCCAACTTGTGTCCGCATGGCGCGCACGGCGCATACACGTAGTTGACGGTCGAGAAAGAGCACCTACTAACTCCAGCAGTATTCATTGCCCCTGAATTCCGTATGGTGGTTGGGGCGGTGCTTGCAGATAGCGCTCTCGCGGCGAGCACATCCGCAGAGAGCAAGCTACTGTACGACCTGCAGGAACACCGAAGGGCCGTACGTCATCCCCTGCGTCTGCGGTGACTCGCCCTACACTCCGGGTCTGATGACTGCCCTAGCGTCGAAAGCAACGAGGCGAGACGCTTTCGCCCTCGCCAGGAGGCGATCATCCATATGAGCACCCGCTGGTGAAGCCGATGCAGCCGTTGCACGCGGTCTGCGGAGAGACAAGCCACGCCGTCCGCCGCTGCCGACGCGCCTAATGGCGAGCGGTGGCGGCCACTGGATCGGCGAACACGGTGCTGAGTTCGTCGTCGATCAGCAGCTTTGGCTTCGACAGCACGAGCAGTTTCTCCTCCAGGCGCCGCTGGCCGTGCGCCTTGGCGAGACCAGCGATCAGCGTCTCCCCGGTGAACTTCACCGTTTTAGGCTGCGGCACCACTTCAACCCCATTCCTCGACTGCACCTCGTCTACGGCGCCTTGACGACCACGCCGAATGCAGTCATCCAGCAGATTCGTCCGAATGCGGATCAGCGCAGGCGCCTTGGCAACTTTGGAAGCTTGTCAGGATTAAACGCTACTACCTGCTCGATTCTTCCAGGTGGCCGTGGCGGTTGTTGTTCACTGAGAATAAGGGTCCCGTGAAGGACGACTCCTGGCGCCTGTTCTGCCGTCGCTATGTAACTAGCGATCCTGTTCGGGCACGTTCCCTCAATGTGGAGCGTGAGTTCATCATAGACGCCGAAGACCGTTGCGCGACCATCGTATGCCGTTTGGTCGGCGCTATCGCGGTGGAGCGATCTCCATCAACGTTATAGGAGCCGCGATAGGCCATGATGCTGTCACGACCCCAGACTTGCCCGTCAGCGATATGAACGATGCCGGTGCCTTGGTCAATCGTGGTGCCAAACCAGGCCGCATAGGTGCCATCCCTCAGCGTGGGAGCCGTCCTCCCTTGGTGTCATGCAGCAATAATCGGCATGATTGGTGCTAAGGAATGCTTAAGTGACACTCGGAACGAGTGAGGCTCCCCTCGGGCATCCTAGTGGATGCTCTCGCGGGCAGCAAATCGCAGATCAGGGACAATCCTGCAGGTCGAGACTCGCAAGCCGCTGTCGGTCGAAGATTGCGATATCCCGTCGGGTATTTCCGATGAAATCGAGAATGCCTGCTTCAGGCCGTTGTGACACTGCGTGCGATACAGTTTTCGAGCGTCAAGCCAAGGTAATCGGCAATATCACGACGTGGCATTGGTAGCGACATCGCATCGGCAGCGCTCAGGTGCTTATCCATCATGCAGGAATGCAGCAACTCTCTCCAACGAGGTCTTTCGGCCCAGCAGCAGAGGTGGTCCTCCGCGTGTTTCAGGTTGCTGGTTTTCAAGCCGAGCAATATGCGTGCAGTGCTCATGTGTTTCGATCCTGGGGCAAGCGACCGCCGGTCGCCGGTACGGCTGCAGACAGAGCCGGGACGCGCCGCTCATCTGACTGGAAGCGTCTGTCGGCGGGAGCCGGAACCAAAGGGCCGCGATTACACGATTGGTGTTATCTCGAATTGGCCGATCTCGAGGCCGAGCAGTTCAACAATGCTAATGATGGCTTGTGGACGCGTGGCCTACTGATCCGACGTCGGATCGCCGATGATGACCTCGCCTTCTTCACCACCTGGTGTCCAGCGGGAACATCCATTGAAACGCTGGTCGCGGTTGAAGGCCATCGATGGGCGATCGAGGACAGCTTTGAGACCGCGAAAAACGAATTCGGGCTCGATCACAACGAGAGCAGATCCTGGCATGGCTGGCACCGTCATGTGTCGCTGGTGATGCTCGCCTTTGCCATGATGGCCGTAATCCGCCAATCCGCCGCCGCCCAAAAAAACGAAACACCGTCCTCTGGCAAAAGCCAAAGTACAACCACGCCGCCGCTGATCCGTTGGTCAATCCAGGAAATTCGCCGCATTGCCATCAGACTCGCTCGAAAGCGTATTCAGCCCGCACACATCATCGCTTAGTCTTGCTGGCGACGCGCTCACCTCAAAGAAAAAAACAACTGTAATGCTAACTAAAGCTACGGGCAAATAGGCGGTAACTATCCTGGGGAGATCGCAGAGGATAGATCCGATCATTCTGATTCCTTGTCAGCTTCTCGAAAGCTAAACCTCTTAGCGAGAACGTGTTTATCCAGAGCCGGCGTTAACTGCTTATCTGCCAGGAAAATGGGATGGATCCGTTCAACAACCTCAACCCATTCGAGGCCTCGGACGTAGAGCGGACGCAGGACGACGGGCTGCAAACGCAGCAGGCGGATCAAGCGGGGTTTCAGCAGCGCCTGAACGAGTTGCATCCGCACGAGCGCCAACCCTCCAATTCAAATAGCCTCGGCCAGCCCAATGTTGTGTCCAACACAGATGCAGAGCATTTGAGCATGCCGCACGAGGATCGCGTCGGACAAAGCACCTCGCGGTCGCCCTCGGATCCGCCATCTGAACAAGGGCGCAATCAGAATGTGCTTTTTGCGGATCACGGTGGCCAGTTGCCGGGCAGTGTCAGCCTGACAGATTACTGGCAGCGCATGGATGCAGCTGCCGATTGGCCCACGCATAGTGTCGATCAGGAGGAGCATTCGTGGGCTGAGGCCGATGATGTGGTGTCGGAGTGGCCAACGTCTCCCGCAATTCCTTGGGAGCACAGCTTCGAGGCATCGATCCTCGGCCGACAGCCCCGGTCGGGCGATGGCAATACTTCAAGAAGAGGCCGCCAGCTCCCCCTCGCGCCGGCCGTGGCGCAGTCGACCGAAGCCTTGCACGGGACAGGCGCCTCCACATCTGCCTCTGCCAGCAATCTGATGAACCTCGAAGACCTCGACCTCAGGGACGCGCGGCTTGAGCAGATCCTGGACAGCTGGGCTGGCGAGCCGGGGCAGACGGAAAACGAGGACCGGCACGAGGCCGTAAGACGAATAAGAGCCTGGGCAGAAGCCGGCGACGTCTATGCACGGCTGGAGCTGCCATGCCTGGGCCTGACGACATTGCCCGCCGCCTTTCCGGCCGGACTTCAGTCGCTTGACGTGAGCGACAATGAGTTGGTGCACCTGCCCGACACGCTCCCGGTCGGACTCCGGACGCTCGGCGCCAGCGGCAACCGGTTGACCAGCCTGCCCGAGATCCTTCCGATGGGACTTCAGTCACTGGAAATCGGCGGCAATCTGCTGACCAGACTGCCCGAAACTCTTCCGGAGAACCTCTCGACGCTCGCCGTCGGTAGCTGCCGACTGACCGGCCTGCCGGACACACTGCCGGCGGGGCTCCAGGACCTCGATGTCCGCGGCAACCTGCTGACCGGCCTGCCCAACGCACTCCCGAGCGGACTTCAGACACTTGCCGTTGGTGGCAACCGGCTGACCAGCCTACCCGAGAGCCTGCCGCCCGACCTCCAGGAGCTCGAAGCCGACGGCAACCGGCTGACCAGCCTGCCCAATGACCTCCCCGCCGAGCTCCCGTTGCTCTTCGCCCGCGACAACGACCTGACCAGCCTGCCCGACACCCTCCCGCCCGAGCTTCAGAGACTCCACGTCGGCGGCAACAGCCTGACGAGCTTGCCTGAGACCCTCCCGGCCGAGCTCCAGGTGCTCGAGGTACGACGCAACCGGCTGACCAGCCTGCCGGAGACGCTGTTAACCCAGCTGGGTTCTGGGTGCATGGTGTATGTAGAGGATAATCCGCTGTCCGAGCGGGTGCGGACGAATTTGGCGGGAGCCCTGAATGCCCCGGGCTATAGCGGTCCGCGAGTCTTCTTCTCGATGAATGAGGGAACGGCGGGCGATTCAGCGCGACCCCTGAGCGAGGCGGTAGCGGACTGGATGGAGAGCGTGCCGGAGGTGATCGCCGCATGGCAGAACTTCGCCGGCGAGGCGGGCGCGTCGGAATATGCGCTTTTCCTCGACAGGCTGCGCAGCACCGTGAATTACGGCCATCCCGAGTTCCGAAAAGCAGTAGCAGAGGATCTGCAGCAAGCAGCGATCAGGCCGGGGTTGCGCCAGCAGTATTTCCAGCTGGCGTTTGGGGCGAGCGAGTCCTGCGAAGATCGCGTCACCCTGACCTGGAACCGCATGCAGACAGCACGTCTGAACGCTGATGTCGAGGAGGGGGCCTATGACAATCGTCTCGGCGAGCTCGTCGACCAGGCGCGGGTCCTGTTCCGCCTGGGCGCACTCGAGCCGATCGCTCGTCAAAAAATCGGTTCGCTCCAATTCGTCGACGACGTCGAGGTCTATCTCGCCTATCAGGTCAAGCTACGCGAGCGGCTGGACCTGAAACTCATCGCTCCGGACATGCGGTTCTTTGATGTGTCCTACGTCACTGAGCACGACCTCACCGCGGCCGAGACGCAGGTGCGGAATGAGGAGGCAGCGGGTTTCGCCGGCTATCTGGCAACTCGCTGGCAACCTTGGGAAACGGTGGTGAGCCGGATCGCCCCCGAGGCCCATGCACAGATGCAGGACCGGCTGATAGAGGCGATGGATGAGGATTTCCAGAGTCGGCTCGAGCAACGGCTCGCCGATCATGACCTCACCGGAAACGGCGATGCCGAATTGCAGTTCGGAGCAAAGATCCGCGACGAGATCGCCTGCGAGATTAAAGGCGCGCTGATGCGCGAGGTGCTCGGGGACCACGGCCTTGAGCTGTAAAGCAACCATCCGATTGCGAGGGACTGCTAAAGCGTGTGAATTAACTCGATCGCCATCGCCTTAGATTGCTTGCGCATGATCTTTCCGGAAAAAAACTTCTTTTCCGGACCCGTTCTGGTCATGCGCAATAGCGTTCGCCGGCTCAGCGTTCGCGTCGTGCGCTGCCGCCAGCCTGATTTTGTCATGCGAAATCTTATTCCCCGGTTCACATTGGCTTGGCTATACAGGAGTTGGCGAGGCTAAAGCGCGCTTAGATTCGGTTGGCATCGCGCAGGTTGTTGTTTGAGCATGATCTCTTCGGAAAACCGCTTAGACGGCGCCGACGCTTGATGCCGATCGGAAGCGCAATGGGTCATCGATCTTACGGCAGAACGTCAAGGCGATCACCACGCCGACACCAGGAACGGTCATCAGGCGACGTGTCGTCTCATCCGACTTGTCAACCGGCGGACTTTGTTGTCGAGCTTGCTTTGTTGCTTGCAGATCTGCTCATGGATCGACAGGATCGGCTCGATCACACCGAGAAGCTGATGATCTTCGCCCAACGGCTCACGGACCAAATTGCGAGACTGCAGTCCCATCGTGCATGCAAACAACAAGGCGTATTCTTTGATGAGGGCCGACCTGGTCCTCGATATCTTGGTCACGAGCGGGGATCTTACGATAAGTGTCGCGCGGATTCTCTGATTGTCCTCGCTCTTGACCTTGATAAGCCGACACGGACCAGCTCGGCGAGCCTCGCGCGCCATTCTGATCGCTTTTGCTCATGCGTGCAGAAAAAGCCGCGTGCGAATGTCGCGCGTCGATGCAAACCACCGGGAGATCGACCCGACCTCGTTCATGCCACCGCCTTCGTTTGTAGGACGGTTGTCAGGAACTGGCTTCCGTCGTGCCGCCCCTTGGAGCTGGCGGAACTAGTAGGCAACGACAAGGCTGGAGCGAAATCGAGGTGGGGAAGGAGACAGTCGCATGCCGACGGCACCGGAGATTCAAACTCGGGCATTGACGTTGCCGCGGCTGCGCCTGGAAGGCGCGACGAGAGCGCTCTTGTACGGCAGAGTGCCGGCAATCCGGGCCATAAGTTGCCGCAGCCACCGGTGGGCGGCAGAATGATGCGTCCGGGACGTCCAGGTCATGCCGACTTGAAACGGTTCGGGGAAAGGACATGACGTCGCTACGATCGATTTGGCGATGTTCGAAGCGATGCGGCTTGGCACCGTCGAGATCAGGTCCGTGCAGGGGAGAATGTGGATTAGATCGGAGATGCTCGGCACCGTGACCACCTGGTTCAGCGACAGGCCGCGTTCATCGAGCCCTCTGAGGTAGCCTGAGCGCCAGGTGCCTCCATAGGTGACCACGGCGTGGCTCGCCTTGATATAGTCGTCGACGCGCAACCTCCGGCCTGCGAGCAGGTGGCCCTTGTGCATAACGAACACATAGTGGTCATCCAGCAGATGGCGATGATAGAAGCTCTCGTCCTGCACCTCATAGGGGCCGAGGAGAAGATCGGCTTCGCCGCGTTTGAGATACGCGATGCCTTTGGCGCGTGCCGCCTTGATCTCCAGCACCAGGCGGGGCGCTTGGCGCCTAATCTCGGCGATTGTACGCGGCAGAATCATCGAGCGTTCGTAATAGTTGCAGGCGATCGTGACCCGCCCGGACGCTCTGGCGGGATCAAAATCGTCGGCTGCATGAGGCCCTCAAAACCCTCGAGCAGGCGGCTGGCACACTCGACGATCTCGACGCAGCGGGGAGTTGGCGCGATCCCGCCATGCTGGCGCACGAACAGCTTGTCATGAAACGCCGCGCGCAGCCGGTCCATCGTATAGCTAATCGTCGATTGGTTCGTACCGAGCACTTCGGCGGCCTTCGAAAATGAGCCCAGTTCCGACACCAAGCGCAAGGTACGGATCGCGGCAAAATCAATCGCGAGTGGATCCCAATCCTTTGCCATCTCCTTAAACATCCTCCTCACGTGGCCCAAGCCGCCATATCGAAAGAGTAGATAAGGGATATCAACTCTGTCCGATTGTCCGATAGCTATTGCCAACGCGATCTGCTCGAAAATGGGAGTTAAGACGGCAAGCCCGCGACCATCGACTAAATCATGGAGATAGCTGCACCGTGAACGCACCAAAATCCTTTCCGCTCAATGCCTGGTACGCGGCTGCATGGTCCCACGAGATCGCCCGCGAGCTGTCCGCCCGCACCATCTGCGGCAAGAACATCGTGCTCTATCGCCGCACGGACGGCGCCATCGCGGCGCTGGAGGATGCGTGTTGGCACCGGCTGCTGCCGTTGTCGCTGGGACATCTCAAGGGCGATGACGTCATGTGCGGTTATCACGGCCTGGTCTTCAATTCGGCCGGCCGCTGCTCCTACATGCCCGCGCAGAAGACGATCAATCCGTCGGCCTGCATGCGTGCCTTTCCGGTCGCTGAGCGGCATCGCCTCGTCTGGCTGTGGCCCGGCGATCCAGCGCTGGCGGACCCCGCCAAAATTCCAGATTTTCATTGGAACGACGGCACAGAATGGGTCGGCGACGGCGGCACGTTCTATCAGCTGAAATGCGACTATCGCCTGATGGTCGACAACCTCATGGACCTCACGCACGAGACCTATGTGCACGCCGGCAGCATCGGGGACGAGGCGATCACGGCTGCGCCCTTCGATGTGACCCACACGGACAACACGGCGACGATGACGCGCTGGATGATCGACATCGAGCCGCCCCCGTTCTGGGGCCGTCAGCTTGCACGGCCAGGCCGCGTCGATCGCTGGCAGATCGTGACGTTCCAGGCTCCGTCGGTCGTCGTTGGCGACGTCGGTGTGGCGCTGACAAATACGGGCGCGCCCCAAGGCGATCGCTCGCAGGGCGT
>NZ_JBANBK010000097.1:0-28723 GCF_053572325.1 Bradyrhizobium sp. UFLA05-112
TCAGTCCTGCCAACTAGACAGACTGAATCACTGGTATCTCTGAGTCGCAACCGCGGCCTTTTTCAACGGAATCGGCCACGACCAGACATGCAGTCGAAACCAAAAGGTCGCCCTACTGATATTTCAGGAATCGACTGCGGCAGCGACCCACCTCGAAGAGTTTTACGAAAGACTTGCCCAAATCGAGCAAGGCCCTCACGTGAAGCGCTCGATGATCCCGTAAAGACGCTCGCAGGCTCTTGCGAGATGCTTCCTTGGCACGGTTGCGATGCCCAGAAGAAGTCCCGATCGTCCGGCAGCCGGGCGCGCGTACTAGGCTGACAAGGGGGCTGGTGCAATTCCAAACGCCAGGGTCTCCCTCGCAATGGATGTGTCCGGCGTGCCGTCGGACAATCGCAGTAGTACAGCCAATCCGGCTGTCGCGATGGCGGCATCCTTGACGTGCAGTTGAAGGCACTCCAGCAACGCGTCTCGCTGAGCGGAGTAGGCACGCTTGGTACGCCGAAGATGGCGCATGTAGTGGCCTTCGCGCATGAACTCGGCGGTCGCAAGCTGCACGGAAGGCCCAGGCGGCGGCGCGAGACATGCGGCGACCTCCGCGAAGCGAGACAGGAGCGTAACGGGCGCGACGAGGAAACCGAGCCTCAACGTGGGACTGATCGTCTTGCTGAAAGAGCCAATGTGGATGACGCACCCATTGCGATCGAGTGAGGCAAGCGCCGGCGCTGCCCGCCCCTTCAGCTGCAGTTCGCTCAGATAATCGTCTTCGATCACCCACACGCCTTCGTGGGCGGCCCAGTCGAGCAGGCGTAAACGCCGCTCCAGCGATAAAGTAAATCCGAGCGGGGCTTGCTGCCCCGGTGTCACGACAACAACCTTCGCGTCCGGGAAGTGACGCAGCCCGTGGTCGACATCGATGCCGCTGGCGTCGACCGGTATCGGTGCAAGCGACAATCTTGCCAGTTCCAGGCCCCGTCGGGTGAACGGGAAGCCGGGCTCCTCGATCCACACTTTCTGTCCCTCAAGCCCAAGAACCCGCAGCGTCAGTCCCAGGCCGCTGCTGTATCCCCCGGTTACGAAGACTTGCGAGGGCGAACATTCGATGCCGCGCGCGATGGCAAGATAACCGGCAACTTCGCGCCGGAATTCAAGTTCTCCTCGCGGGTCTGGGTAATTCGGCGGCGAGCCAACTTCTGCGCGAACGGCATGTGCACGGATTCGCGCGAGCAGCGTGGCCGGAAATGTCTCCTCTGCAGGTACCCCCATCTGGAAGATGGCCGGTCCCTGGGTCATCTGCTGGTACATCTCCATGAACGAACCCGGATCGGGAGGCTGTTCGGACCGGCTCACTGCGCGAGGCCGCTCCGCGACGTGGGTCCCGGTAGTTCGCGAAGCCACGATGAGCTGCGCCGCGGACAGCTTTTCGTAAGCCGCGCGCACGGTGCCGCGCGCAACGCCAAGCTGCGCTGCGAGGTCTTGCCGGGATGGCAGGCGCGCGCCCGGTGCGAGCAAGCCGCTCTCGATGGCCACGCCGATACCATCCCGGATCTGGTCAGCCAGCGGCGTCTTCGCAGAACGGTTGAGTTCCAATCGAAACGGCCTGGCCATGTTCTCGTGGTACACGATTTTTGTAAGTTCTTGGTGCTTTTTTCTGACCCAAGGCAAGGGCATTTCTCCAGGCGAAAGGAGAAAAGTCATGATGATACGAACTCTCGTCGCCGCGTACGCCACCCTTGCCGTTGCAACCAATTCGCCGGCCTTCGCGCATGATGTTGGCGACAAGGTCACGCCGAACTTCGAGCAGGCGATACCAAACATTCCGGGCAAGTCGCTGACCGCCGTCGTCGTCGACTATCCGCCAGGTGCGGCTTCCGTTCCGCACACGCACGCAAGGTCGGCCTTCATCTACGCCTACGTCGTTTCCGGAGAAATTAAGTCGAAGGTGAACGACGGCAAGCCGCGGACCTACAAGGCGGGCCAGAGCTGGTCCGAGCCACCCGGCGCCAGACATCCCATCAGCCGCAATGCGAGCAAGACCAAGCCGGCAAAGCTGCTCGCAGTCTTCATCGTCGATACCGACGACAAGGCACTGACCACACCCGTCAAATGAAAGACTGAACATCCAGGAGAACAACAATGACCAAACGCATCGACTACGACGAGATCGCTCCGAACGGCCTAAAGGCGCTCGGCGGCGTCTATGGCTATGTCATGCAGAGCTTCCCGCCGAGCTGGTTGAACTCGTATATTTGCGTGTCTCGCAGATCAACAACTGTGCCTACTGCCTCGACATGCACACCCGCGACCTCATCAAGAGAGGCGTAAAAGTCGAGAAGCTCGCGCTGGTGCAGGCCTGGGCCGAATCCGGCGATCTCTTCAGTCCGCGTGAGCGTGCCGCGCTTGCTTGGGCCGAAACCGTGACTCGCGTCTCGGAGACCGGCGTGGGTGTTGAGGCTTTCCGGGCCGCGTACACAGTCTTTGCGGAAAAGGAACTGGTCGATCTCACGATCGCAATCGGCCTGATGAATGCCTACAACCGGATCGCCATCAGCTTCCGGAAAACGCCGCAGGCAATACTCGAACATGAGCGCGTGCGTCGGAGCGCGAGCAGCCAGGGAGCTTCGTTATGAAGATATTCGTTGCTGGCGCGACCGGCGCCGTGGGCCTTCCGCTTGTGCGGGCGCTATGCACGCTTGGTCATCAGGTGACCGGCATGACACGCGCCGGTCCGGGCGCAGACCGTCTCCGCGAACTTGGCGCCTCGGCCTCCGCCGCTGACGCATTCGATCCGAAGGCAGTACGCGATGCGATCGAGGCGGCGGCGCCGGATGCGGTGATTGACCAATTGACCTGGCTTCCCGCCAATCCCGCCGACACCATCAAGTCCATGCCCAATGATACCCGCCTTCACCGTGAGGGCGGGAGGAATCTACTCGCTGCGGCCAACGAGCTCGGCGTCAGGCGCTACATCCTGCAGTCGCGTGGCTTTTACCTCGATGCTCCCCGAGGACAACTCGCCGACGAGACCGCCAAACTCCGCTATCACGCGCCCGGCGAGATCGGCGAGAGCACGCGCGCCATCGGAGCGTATGAGGATCGTGTCCTGGCGTCGGCAGCCCTGGAGGGCGTGGTTTTGCGCTATGGCTTCTTCTACGGTCCCGGCACGTGGTACCGCCCGGACGGAGCCATCGCCGAGCAGGTGCGTAATCGCGAGTTGGCGATCATCGGCGAAGGCAACGCCGTCTGGTCCTTCGTCCACATCGATGACGCGGTCGCCGCAACGGTTGCCTCAGTGAGAGCTGAACCCGGGATCTATAACGTCGTGGACGACGATCCGCTGTCCATCTCCGAATGGCTGCCGGCCTTCGCCCGCTGGGTCGATGCACCCGAGCCGTCACGGGTGAGCGTGGAAGAGGCGCTGAAGACCGTGGGCGAGGAAGCGGTCTACTACCATACGAAGCTGACGGGTGCCTCCAATAGCCGCGCTAAAGCGAAGCTCGGGTTTGCGCCGCGCCCGTTGCTTTGGAAAAGGCCGCCCAGGTGAAGGCAGATTGCGCGATGATCCTCTTTTACCCCTGATTTGCCCGACGCGTCAAGCTAATTTCTGTAAATCCGCAATCACGTCCGGCGGGCGTCACGTACTGTGCATGGGGTTGTTTTTCAGATTTTGATGGAGAGCGCCATCGGGGCCGCTCCCGCGTCAGGTCGCAAACCCCGGTCCGGCCTTCGCCGCGTTCATGCGCGAGCGGATCAGGAGCAGCGCGACGATGCCGATGTTGAGCGCATTCCACGCCACGCCGTTGGCGAAGGCGGCGGCGTAGGAGCCGGTGGCATCAAAGATCACGCCGGAGATCCAGCCGCCGAAGGACATGCCGAACACGGAGGCGAAGATCACGATGCCGACGCGGGTCGCCGCTTCGCTGGCCGGCATCGCCTCGCGCACGATGATGGCGTAGCTCGGCACGATGCCGCCCTGGAACAGGCCGAACATCGCGGAAATCAGAAAGAGCGAGGTCAGGCTGTCGAAGAACAAATAGAAGACGAGCGCAAAACATTGCGCCAGCGATCCGACCAGCAGCGTACGGATGCCACCGATCTTGTCGGCGAGGTAGCCGGAACCGATCCGGCTGACGATGCCGCAGCCCATCATCAGCGACAGCATCTCCGCGCCGCGCGCCACGCCGTAGCCGAGGTCGCCGCAATAGGCGACGATGTGGACCTGCGGCATCGCCATCGCCACGCAGCAGGAGATCGAGGCGATCGACAGCAGCACCGTCAACGTGTTGGTCGACAGCCCGAGATCGACGCGCGGCGGCGGCGCGTTGGCGTGATTGCGAACCTTGTCGTCGCCGATCTGGGCGCGCAGGATCAGCACCAGCATCGCCATCGTGCTCGCGCAGACGATGCCAATTCCAATGTGGGTCATGCGCCAGCCGGCGGTCTGCACGCCCCAGTTCACGATCGGCGGCCACATCGCGCCCGCGATGTAATTGCCGCTTGCCACGATCGTCACAGCGAGGCCGCGATAGCGCTCGAACCAGTGCGAGGCTTCCGCCATCAGCGGCGCAAAAGTCGCTGATGTCCCGAGCCCGATCAGGAAATACACCGCCACGAACTGCCAGAGCTGGGTCGACACCCCGGCCAGCACGTTGGCGACGCCGAGAAAGGCGATGCTGATCGCCATCGCCGGCACGATGCCGAAGCGATCGGTGATCTTGCCCGCGATCACGCCACCAAGGCCGAAGCCGAACATCATGAGCGTGAAGGCCAGCGACACCGCGCCGCGCGTGGCTGCGAATTCGGCCTGCACGACGGGGATCACGACCACGACCGCCCACATGCCGACAGCGCCGATCGACCCGATCACGAGCGCAAGCACGAGCCGCACCCAGGCCTGACGCGAATCAGGGGTGAAGCCGGCCGGACGTTGCGGGTGATTTGGCGCGTGCACGGCGCGACCTTCTTCGGTGACCGCCTTGCGGTCAAGCATCATGCTACGATGTTGGGCATGCGCGGTGCACTGCGGTAGGAAGAGCTTGGCGGAACCAGGCTTTGCCATTACTTTGTAATCTGCGTGTGCATCATTGCCGCGCGAGGGCATGTGACGGGATGTTGTTGCAATTGACGCGATCGATGCGGATCAAGGTGGGGCGGTTCGTCGCCCTCGCCTATCTGTTCTGCGTTCTCGCGCCGGCAGCAGCCCTTGCCTGGGGCAGCAGTGCCGCGCCGTGCCTTGGCGATGATCTGCAGACCGTCGTTCTCGCGCCGGAGCACCATCACGGCGCGAGCCAGATGCACGCCGACGGCGGCCATGATCACGCCGCTGCGCATGCGCATCACCAGACCGTTGCGCAGGATGCGCCCGCACAACATCATCATGACGGCAAGGGCACACCTGGCCCCTGCTGCGCGATGATGTGCGCGAGCGCGCTGCCGGCCACCCTGCCCGACGTCGTCAAGCCGGTCCAGCCGATCTCGGCCTGTGCGCCCGAGATCGCGGTGAGCCTGCACAGCGAGGCGCCGCCCCTGCTCTACCGTCCTCCCATCGCCTGATCTGACGTCACGACGTGAGGCCTCGCGCATTTTGCGCGCACGGGCTCGTGGTCATCAGACAGATCAGGGATTACCCATGCTTACGCTTCCCGGGGCGAGGTTTGCCGCCGCATCTGCGGCGCGCGGACGGCACTTTGGATTCATCTGGCCGATCCTGGCTACAACGGCGCTCGCGTTGTCCGGCTGCATGCCCGCGACAACAGCGCCGCACGCGAGCGCTGATCCTGCCGATCCCGCAGCGAAAGCCGCGCGCGTCGATTATCGTTCGACGATCGCGCCTTACAGCAGCCTGCGACCCGCGACGCCTGCGCCATGGCGCGAGCGCAACGACAGTGTCGCGCCGCCAACGAAGTCGGATCGGTAGGAGAGCGCCGTGGCACACCCATTCGCGCGCGGCCTGCTCGCATTCGCCGCGCTTGGCCTTTCCGGCTGCGCTGCGTTCTCGCCGGACAGCGGCATGAGCACCGTCGCGGACCTGACCAGCCGGACCATCAACAAGGATGTCGCTTTCGTGCGGACGGCCGAGGGGGCCGACGCAGTCAACGACGGCGTTCGCCGCCTGCTGTCGCGCGCGCTGAGCGCGGATGCCGCCGTGCAGATCGCGCTGCTCAACAACAAGGGGCTGCAAGCAGCCTATAACGAGCTGGCGCTGGCCGAGACCGATCTCGTCGAGCAAAGCCTGCCGCCGAATCCGGCCTTCTTGGTCTCGCGGATTTCGGGCAATGGCGCCAGCGAGGTCGAGCGGCAGGTGGTCGGCGACATACTGGCGCTGGCGATGCTGCCGTTCCGTTCCGAGATCGCCCGCGACCGTTTCCGTCAGGCGCAGCTGCGTGCGGCGCTGGCAACACTGCGGCTCGCAACTGACACGCGGCGCGCCTATGTCCGCGCCGTTGCCGCCAACGAGATGGCGGCACTGCTGACCGATGC
The DNA here is from genome assembly GCF_053572325.1 of Bradyrhizobium sp. UFLA05-112. NCBI lineage: Bacteria > Pseudomonadati > Pseudomonadota > Alphaproteobacteria > Hyphomicrobiales > Nitrobacteraceae > Bradyrhizobium > Bradyrhizobium sp. UFLA05-112. The sequence goes on from NZ_JBANBK010000097.1 coordinate 6,481, forward strand.
GAAGTCGACGGCGGAGTCCACCGCGCAACTCGCCGTGAAGCTCGGCGAGACCGGCTCGATCAACAAGCTCGATCAGGCCCGCGAGCAGGTGTTTTATGCCGAGACCACCGCCGATCTCGCCACCGCCCGCCAGGCGGCAACGAGCGCGCGGGAGCGGCTCGCGCGGCTGATGGGGCTGTGGGACGACGGCCTCGACTTCCGCCTGCCCAACACGTTGCCGCCGCTGCCGCGCCGGACGCTCGCGCTACCCTCGATCGAGACCGATGCGGTCGCCCATCGCATCGACCTGCAGATCGCGCGGCTCGAGCTCACGGCGCTGGCAAAGTCGCTCAATCTTACGGAGGCGACGCGCTTCGTCACGCTGCTCGATCTCGCCGGCATCTCCCGCCGCACGCAGGATCCTGAAGGCGCGCCATTCCGCGAGCGCGGCTTCGACGTGCAGTTCCAGATCCCGATCTTCGACGGTGGCGAGGTGCGGGTGCGGCAGGCGTCCGAGACCTACAATCTCGCCTTCAATCGCCTCACCGAGCGGGCGGTCAACGTGCGCTCGGAAGCACGCGATGCTTATCGCGTCTACCGCTCGACCTACGACATCGCCAGCCACTACCAGCGCGAGATCCTGCCCCTGCGCAAGATCATCACCGAGGAGATGCAGCTTCGCTTCTCCAGCATGCAGGTCGATATTTTTGCGCTTCTGACCGAGGCACGCCAGCGCCTCGCCTCGCTGCGCGGGGCGATCGACGCGAAGCAAAAATTCTTCCTTGCGCAGTCCGATTTGCAGACCGTCGTCAACGGCGGCGGAGCGCCTGCGGGCGGCAGCGACAATTCGACGACCATCGCCGCGGCAGCGCCTGCCGATGGCGGGCACTGAGATGGAGGCCAGCATGTATTCCCGCAGAGGATTTTTAGGCACCGCCGCACTTGCAAGCGCGTCAGCGATCAGCGGCCGCATTCAGGCCGCATCGATTCCGGAAGCCCCGCACATGGACAAGGTGGTGATGCAGCCGCCGTTGCATCCGGCCAGCGGGCCCGACTATCGCCCCGTCGTCACGCTGAATGGCTGGACGCTCCCGTTCCGCATGAACGGTGACTGGAAGGAATTCCATCTCGTCGCCGAGCCCGTGGTGCGCGAATTCGCCGAAGGCATGAAGGTCAACCTCTGGGGCTATAACGGCCAGTCGCCGGGCCCGACCATCGAAGCCGTCGAGGGCGACAAGGTCCGCATCTTCGTCACGAACAAATTGCCCGAATACACCACGGTGCACTGGCACGGCATGATCGTGCCGAGCGGCATGGACGGCGTCGGCGGGCTCAATCAGCCGCACATCCCGCCCGGCAAGACCTTCGTCTACGAGTTCGAGATGAAGAAGAGCGGGACCTTCATGTACCACCCGCATTCTGACGAGATGGTGCAGATGGCGATGGGCATGATGGGCATGGTCGTCGTGCATCCGCGCGATCAGGATTTCCGGCCCGCCGACCGCGACTTCGTCTTCGTGATGAGCACCTATCGCGTCGACCCCGGCACTTATTTGCCAAAGGTCAACGAGATGACCGATTTCAACATGTGGACCTGGAATTCGCGGGTATTTCCCGGCATCGATCCCTTAGCCGTGCGGCTCGGCGACAAGGTGCGCGTGCGCATCGGCAATCTCAGCATGACCAACCATCCAATCCATCTGCACGGCCACAGCTTTGCGGTGACCTGCACCGACGGCGGCTGGATTCCCGAGAGCGCGCAATATCCGGAGACGACGACCGACGTGCCGGTCGGCGCCGTGCGCGTGTTCGACGTTCTCGCCGACAATCCCGGCGACTGGGCGTTCCACTGCCACAAGTCGCATCACACCATGAACGCGATGGGCCATGACATGCGCAATCTCATCGGCGTCTCGAAGAAGGATCTCGCGCGTGCGGTCGGCAAGCTCGCGCCCGACGCCATGGTGATGGGCCAGTCGGGCATGGCGATGGGCAACATGGAGATGCCCGCGCCCAACAACACGCTGCCGATGATGATGGGCTCAGGCCAGTTCGGGCCGATCGAGATGGGCGGCATGTTCACAGTGATGAAGATCCGCGAAGGCATGGCGCGCGACGATTATAGCGATCCCGGTCCCTATCAATTCCCGCAAGGCACCGTCGCCTATGAGGTCGCATCACCGGCCGCGGAGCCGGCACGGCAGCAGAACGCACCGATGAAGAAAATGAAGATGTGAACGAACGTTTCGACGACCAGCAACTGGAGAACAAGATGAAGAAGACGACAATGATCCTACTTGCCGCACTTTCGCTTTTGGCCGCGCCTGCACTCGCACACGAGCATCATGCCCATGAGAGCTTTTCGGCCGGCGAGCCCGGCGATCCCAACAAGCCGGCGCGCATCATCGAGATCGCGCTGAGCGAGATGGCCTATGAACCCTCGCGCATCATCGTCAAGCGTGGCGAGCAAATCCGCTTCGTGCTGCGCAACGTCGGCAAGGAGGACCACGAATTCCTGCTCGCCACCACGAAGGAAAATCTCGCGCATGCCGAGGTGATGAAGAAGCATCCGCATATGGAGCACGACGACCCCAACGGCGTGAGGCTGGCGCCGGGCAAGACGACCGAGATCGTCTGGAAATTCACCAAGGCCGGTACGTTCGAATTTTCCTGCCTGATTCCCGACCACCGTGACTACGGCATGGTCGGCCGTGTCATCGTGAAGTGAGCAATGGAGACTCCCATGAACCGCATCGCCGCCGCTCTGGCGCTGAGCATCGGCCTGTCTCTCGGCGCGCTCGCTGCCGAGGGCGCCGCGATCAGCGGCGAGGTCAAGAAGATCGACGAGGGCGCGGGCAAGATCACGCTCAAGCACGGACCGGCCAAAAGCCTCGGCATGGATGAGCCGATGACCATGGTCTACCGCGTCAAGGACCCGGCGGTGCTGAAGCAGGTCAAGATCGGCGACAAGGTCACCTTCGAGGCCGAGGAGGCGTCGTCGGGGTATACGGTGACCAAGATGCAGAAGGCGAAGTAGGGCGCCTGCCACAACTACCGTCATACCGGGGCGGCTCGAAGAGCCGAACCCGGAATGACGCCGCGTTTTGATCCCTTCCTCCACCCTCTCGTTAACCCTTTGCTAACCATACACCGGGCAAAAATTGCCGGGTGAAGTCGAGTGTCGTCGGCCGCGTAAAACGGGAGCTCCCGTGGACGCCAGTGCGGTGCCTCACTTTCGGAACGGTGGCCCATCGGCGGCCGCGCAGACGTTTGGCGCGCGTGGGCGGCAATCGCGCGGGGAGGCAGCAACGATGGTCGACGTCACTGCAGGTCAAGGCGTGGGCAGCCCGAAGCCCGGCCTCCCCTCCCTCACCGAGATCGGCAACATCCTCAAGCGCGGCGACATTGCGCTGGCGCTCGGCATCCTCACCATCCTGGTGGTGCTGATCCTGCCGCTGCCCTCGATCGTGCTCGACCTCTTCCTGGCGATCTCGATCACGCTCTCGATCCTGATCCTGATGACCTCGCTATTCATCCAGGCGCCGCTGGAATTCTCCGCCTTCCCGACCATCCTCTTGATCTCGACCATGCTGAGGCTCTCGCTCAACATGGCTTCGACCCGCCTGATCCTGTCGCGCGGCCATGAGGGCACGGATGCGGCGGGCCACGTCATCGAAGCCTTCGGCAACTTCGTGATGGGCGGCAATTTCGTCATCGGCATCATCGTCTTTGCCATCCTGATCATCGTCAACTTCGTCGTCATCACCAAGGGTTCGGGCCGCATCGCCGAGGTCGCGGCGCGCTTCCACCTCGATGCCATGCCGGGCAAGCAGATGGCGATCGACGCCGATCTGTCCGCAGGCCTGATCGACGAGAAGGTCGCCAAGGAGCGCCGCAAGGCGCTGGAGGACGAAAGCGGCTTCTTCGGCGCCATGGACGGTGCCTCGAAATTCGTCCGCGGTGACGCCATCGCCGGTCTTCTGATCGTCTTCATCAACGTCGTCGGCGGCATGATTATCGGCGTCGCGCAACAGGGCCTCTCCTTCGCCGACGCCGGGCGCAGCTACACGCTGCTGACCGTCGGCGACGGCCTCGTCACCCAGGTGCCGGCGCTGATCGTCTCGACCGCGGCCGGCTTGCTCGTCTCAAAGGCCGGCGTCTCCGGGGCCGCCGACAAGGCGCTGATGAGGCAGTTCTCCGGCTATCCGCAGGCGCTCGCGATGTCGTCGGCAGTGATGATCGTGCTGGCGATTCTGCCGGGCATCCCGACCATCCCTTTCCTCGCGTTGGGCGCCGGCGCCGGCGCGCTCGCCTGGTCGGCGCGCAACCACAAGCGGAGCACGGCCAGGGCCGAGGCGGCCGCCAAGGCCGCTCCTGCCCCCGGAACGCCGGGCGCGCCCGGCGCCGCCGCGGCGGAGGAGCCGATCTCGGCAGCGCTCAAGATCGACGATCTCAAGATCGAGCTTGGCTATGCGCTCCTGCCGCTGGTCAACGGACCCGACGGTACCGACCGCCTCACCGAGCAGATCAAGGCGCTGCGCCGCTCGCTTGCCATCGAGATGGGTTTTGTGATGCCGGCTGTCCGTATCCTGGACAACGTCCAACTCGAAGCAAACACCTACATCATCAAGATCAAGGAGGTCGACGCAGGCACCGGCAAGATCTGGCCGAACCAGTTCATGGTGATGGACCCCGCGGGCAACCAGGTGCAGGTGCCAGGCATCCACACCACTGAACCGACGTTCGGCCTGCCCGCGACCTGGATCGATGCCAGCCTCAAGGAAGAGGCTTCGCTCAAGGGCTACACCGTCGTCGACGCCGCGACCGTGCTTTCCACCCACCTCACCGAGCTGCTCAAGACGAATATGTCTGATCTCTTGTCCTATGGTGAGGTGCAAAAGCTGCTCAAGGAGCTACCGAAGGAGCAGAGCGAGCTGGTCAAGGACATCGTGCCGGGGCAAGTCACCATCTCCGGCATCCAGCGCGTGCTGCAACTCCTGCTCGCCGAACGCATCTCGATTCGTGATCTTTCGACCATTCTTGAAGGCATCGCCGACTCGCTCGCCTTCTCGCGCAATCCCGCGACCATGGTCGAGCATGTCCGCGCCCGCCTCGCCCGGCAGATCTGCGCGCAGAACACTTCCTATAACGGCTACCTGCCGCTGATCGCGCTGTCGGCGAAGTGGGAACAGGCCTTTGCCGAATCCATCATCGGCCAGGGCGAGGAGCGCAGCCTCGCGATGCAGCCCTCGAAACTCTCGGAGTTCATGACCGCCGTGCGCGAGGCCTTCGAGCGTGCGGCACGTGAGGGCGAGGCGCCGGTGCTGGTCACCTCTGCGGCAATTCGTCCCTTCGTGCGCTCCCTGGTGGAGCGGTTCCGCGCCCAAACCACCGTGCTGTCGCAGGCGGAAATCCATCCGCGGGCGCGGCTGAAAACGGTCGGAAGCATCTGATTTGCTTCTGATTTGCTAGAGTTCCGTCTGTGTTTTTTCGCCACAGGCAACTGGTTTTTGTAATTTTTAGGCAACCCGCTGATATGGTTCAGGAACTACCTACCACTTAGCTAACGGACTGAGTTACCTTAATAAATATTCACGATCGCGATTTTTCGATCGCGATCGTTCACGTGTTTTCACGCCCTTGTGATCGCCCCTTGGGAACGAATCCACCCAATACTAGGTTGTTGGGCACCGAAGGCATGAACCTCGCCGATGAAGCCGGCGACTACTTCGGTAGATGGCGGCAGGAGGCTTCCATGAACCACTCGATCTACAGCGCGGATCGATCGACCCATCTCAAGATCGTGGTCGTCGCCCTCGTTGTTGGCGTCGCGGTGGCGGGCCTCGGCATCACGGCGCGATCGGGTTCCGATGACGGCACGACCCAGACCGCCCGCGTCATCAAGGCCGGCAAGCCGGTTGTGATCACCAGTTCGAACGCTTCACTCGTTCGCTAAGGAGATTGAACGGAATTCAGGAATTCACGTGGCTCTTTACCAGCCCCCCAAAGTCGCCATGTGGATATGTAGACGACCCCAACCCCAAGTCGACTACAGAAAGCGCCCGCCCCCCACGGGCGCTTTCTCATGTCTGGGGTGCTGATTTTCCCTGCGGGCGACGATCGCCGCCGAGACGGCACGCTACATCTCCCCACCCACCACCGTCATTCCCCGCGAAAGCGGGGAATCCAGTACGCCGCGGCTTCTCTGTAACCTCGCGCTGTCTCTGGAATACTTAATCGTCCGCATTCGCGGACGATGACACGGAGAAGGCGGCGGGCGCGGTTATTTCCTCGGCGGCGGTGCCTGCACCGTCGGCGCGGCAGCGGCGAACAGATCTTCTTTCCTGCCGGTGAGCGGCGGGTAGATGCGCTGGTGATTGATGATGTGCTTCGTCGCTTTCGCCGCAGCGCCTGTCGTGCGCACCTCTCTGTCCCAGCCTTCAGTATAGAGCGCGCCCCAGCCGCCGAGATCGAGCACCGTCACATACCAGTCGATCTGCAGCGGCAGCAGCGGCTGGCCGACGAGATCGGCGACCACATTGTGGCCGGCGAAGCGGCCCATGGGGCGGGCGAACTGGCAGGACATCACGGTCGGATGCAGCCCGTCGACCACGCTCGAGGCGACATCGCCGGCGGCGAAGATATGGGGGAGATCGGCGATGCGCATAAAGGGATCGACCAGGATGCGACCCAGACGGTCCCGTTCGACCGGAAGCGTCGACGCAATCGGGCTCGCGCGCATGCCGGCGCACCAGATCACCGTCTGCGTCGGAATGACTTCGCCGGAGCTCAAGCGGACGCCGGCCGCATCCATCGCCTCGACCCGCACGCCGAGACGGGTCTCGACATCGAGCGCTGCGAGCGCCTCGTTGATGACGGGACGGGCCCGCTCGCCGATGGTCGCGCCGACAACCGGGTTCGGATCGACCAGGATGACACGGCCGCCGGCGATGCCGGCCCGCGCGAACCGGTCCGGCATCTCGGCGGCGACCTCGATACCGGTGAAGCCGGCGCCGACCACCAACGCCGTCGTTCGCCCCGGCGCCAGCGCGCTGCGGCCAAGCGCGTCGAGATGGTTTTCAAGCTTTCCGGCTGCGGCAAAAGTGTCGACGTCGAATGCGTACTCGGCGAGCCCTGGAATATTCGGCCGCGGCACCTCACTGCCGAGCGCCAGCACCAGCCGATCATAGGCGAGGGTTTCGCGCGCGCCATTCGCGGCAATGGTGACGCTGCCTTTCGCCACCTCGATAGCTTCGACGTCACCGAGTCTGTGACCGACACCGACGGGATCGAGCAATTCTGAAAGCGGAAGCGCAACCTTGCTCAGATCCACCTCGTAATTGCGCACGCGGATGTTGTGATAGGGATTGCGGTCGATGACGAGGATCTCGATGTCGCTGCCGGCCGCACCGATCTCGTCGCGCTTGCGCGCAGCGCCGATGGCGGCCCATAGCCCCGCGAACCCGGCACCGAGCACAATGACACGCGCCATCCCAAGTCCTGCTGCCCTAGTCCTGCCTGCGCAGCCTACGGCCCGAGCGTCCGCGCCACGCGCACACTCATATAGCTCATCCGGTTCGGCGGGCCAAACCAAAGGCGCGCGGCGGAGCGGCGGGTCTGGAGCGCGCGGCTGAAGGCGCCGCCGCGCAGAACGTGGCCTCTGCAATCATCCGTGATCCACGCCGAGCCATCATTCGGCGCGCCAACGTAGTTGTCGTGCCAACAATCCTCGACCCAGTCGTAGACGCTGCCATGGACCTCGAAGAGGCCGAAGAGATTAGCCGATGGCAGCGTGGATGCCGTGGTCGCGATCGTCACGATGCCGATATCGGCGACCAGATCGGCGGCCGCGATATCGGCCAGATGCGGATCGGCGCCATCGCCCCACCAAAAGGCGGTGGTCGTGCCGCCGCGCGCGACATATTCGCGCTCGGCTTCGCTCAGGAGCCGATAGGGACGCCCCGTCAATCGCGACAGCCACTGCACGTAGTGGCTGGCCTCCTGCCAGAGGATGCCGCTCACCGGATCGCGCACGTGCTCCGGCTCGGTCGGATGAGGATTGCAGGCCTTGGCCGCCACGCAGGCGCTCCACTCATCGACGCTGACGGGCCAACGTCCCGCAGCGAAGCGCGGCAACGTCACTTGGTGCTGCGGCCGCTCGTCCTCGGTGCTGCCCACCTCACTTGCGCTCGCCCCCATCATGAAGCTGCCGTCGGAGACGACCACCATCTCGGGGCAATGCGCGCATTCCCTGAAGCGATCCTTGGGCCTGAGCGCCGCTTCCTCGCCGCGCGAGAGCGGCTTTGACAGGCGCATGTCGAGGATCGCGGTATCGGTGCTCGCCAATGCCAGGCTGATCGGAGCCTGCTCGATGGTTTGCGCCGACGCGATCGGTGCCGAAAGAGCGGACATCAGCAAGGCTAACAGGGCAAACGGCCGGTCAATGAACCCGCCCATGAGACCCTCCCGGTCACGTCAGTGTGACCTCTAAAATGACTTCTTCAAAACGTGCTTCGAACTCCTGCGAAGCTCGCCGGCGAGCGGCACAATTGCGTGCGAAAAGCGGCGCCGCGGTTCTCGTCAATGCGATGATGATGCGAGGTGAATGTTTCAGGCGTGTTTCACGGCGCGCGAAAGCAGCTTCGCGATGAAGCGCTTTACCGCTTTTGACGGCGACAAAACGTCTCAATTTCACGCGCGGCGTGCGCCGGCTGCGAATTCACGACATGATTGCAGGCATCGGCGCGATCACGCCTCGCGCAGCTCCGACGGAGTCGCGCCGAACCGCTTGCGGAAGGCGCGGTTGAAATAGGACAGATCCGCAAAGCCCGAGGAATGCGCGATGTCGCTGATCTTGCGTGCGCGCGATCGCGGATCATGCAGCAGCTTTCGCGCGAGCAGCAGGCGCTGCTCGAGCACGAACTCTGTGAAGGTGGTGCCCGCTTGCTCGAACAGGCGCTGCGCCTGACGCGGGCTGAGGCCCGAGCGTCCGGCGATTTCCGACAGGCTGAGATCGCTGCGCCCCAGCGCCGACATCACGTCGGCGCGCATCAGATCGAGACGCGCGGCGGCGTGGCCGCGACCGCGGGCAAGCGCGGCATGCTCCGCATCGGTACCGAGCAGGAGGCCAACGAGATCGACCATGTGCTGCGCGGTGAGGCGCTGGCCAACCGCATCGAGATGCGGCGCGTGATTGGCGGCGAGCGCATGATAGCGCGTGATGGTTTCGGCGACCGCACCGTCGGAGAGGAGTTGCGAGATCTTCTCCTCGGCGCGCGGATTGATCTCGAGCAGCGCGCGGCGCGGCATGCGAATGGTGGTGAAACGATCCTGCTCGGTATGGCCGACGGTGCCGGTGACGCTGAGATCGGCGAGCACCATCTGCGACGGCACGAGCTCGATGGTGTGGCCGTTCTGCTGGACGCGGACGAGACCCGAATGCGCGGAAATCAGCACGAGATCGTCACAGCCGTCGGCGAGGCCTTCTCGCGTGCGCGAGAACTGCGCGGAGGCGCCTTCGGGAATTCCGAGCACGATGTTGCCGACCAGGCTGACCTGCAGTCGGCAATCGATGCTGTCGCCGCGGCTGGGCGCGACGTCGAGCCCGCACGATCCGAAAGCCCGCTCACGCCAGTGCTCGAACGCCGGGCCGTGCGGCAGCCCAGTATACTGATGAATGAAGATGCCCGGCGGCTTCGCTGGATCCAGCATTCGATATCTCTCGCCCCTTCACTCCGGCGCGAACCGCGCCGGCACAGCCAAATTGCGCGAATTTGACGCAGTGAAACGGAAGGAGGTTCAAATGGGGCGCTGGAGACCGCTCGAATTGTCGGGGTGCGACGCTGAGATGGACCATAGCGACACCGCAGACCGGAGAACTACGGACTCAGCCATCGCGAGTGTGGAAGACGCGCTTGTCGCACTCTCGCTGTCATCGCCCGCCTTGTGCGCAATTGCGCACTGGGGCGGGCGATCCAGTATTCCAGAGGCAGTGATGGGATACGGAGAAGCCGCGGCGTACTGGATTCCCCGCTCCAGTGCGCAGTGGCGCACAAGGCGGGGAATGACGGCGGTGGGTAGGGTAGCGTGTAGCCCGATCGACGGCGTCACTACTTCTTCGCGCCGGCCGGCGCCTGCGGCTGGGACGGCACCGTCTCGATCAGCTTGCCGGAAAATACCGGCGCGGATGTCGGCTGGCCGCTGGGCGAACCACCCGCCGGCTCGACGGTGACGGCGTAGGTGGCGGCATTGATGACGTCGGCATCGTAGCCGGCGAGCACCGGGCGCGCGGTGAAGTCGCCATTGTTGATTACGCCGAGCGAGCGCGGGCGCGGCAGCTTGTCGGAGATCAGCCAGAGCTCAAAGCTCTTGCCCGGCTCCGGAGTGGCACCCACTTTACGCACCGTGAAATTCTTGGTCGCGCCGTCGATGGTGAGGATGAAGGCAGGGCCGCCACCCTGCCCCTGCAACAGCGCGACATATTGCGATGACGACGTAAGCGGCGCGGCAGGCGTCTTCACCTCGACGTTTTGAATCTGCGGCGCGGGACGGAGCGCGCCAGGCAGCGCATCGGGCCGCAGGATCTGAAGCGACAGCACCACGAAGAGCGCAGCGGCAAGCGCACTGAGGCCGGACGCTATGCGTCGCCAGCGCTTCACGCGGCCTTCGAGATAGACGACGTTGGTGTCGTCGACGATTGGCACCTGCGAGACGGTGACATCGGGCGCATGGACTTGCGGCATGAATCGCGGTGCGATATCGGGCGCAGCTTCCGACTCGGCCGGCGGCTCCGGCACCTCCGGCAGTGGTGACGTCGACGCCTCAGGCCGCGCCTGCGGCTCCTCTGTTGCCCGAGTCGGACCGATCGCGGCCTTGATGTTTTCCCACACGATTGGCCGCGGCTCGACCGAGCCGACCATCTGGTTCAACACGCCCAGCCGCAATTGCCAGGCCTGCACGAGACCGGCGAACTCCTCGTCCACCGCCATCATGGTCTCGACCTGCGCGCGCTCGTCGGCATCGAGCGTGCCGAGCGCATATTCCGCGGCAAGCACGATATGGTCCTCAGTGTAGGCCATCAATGTCCTCCACCTCTCCCCGATGGGGAGAGGTGGACCGTCGTTGCTGCGCTAGCTCGTGCCACTTTCGTCATCATCTAAAGCCCAAGGCACTCGCGGATGTCCATCATGCTGCGCCTCAGCCACGTCTTCACCGTGTTGACGGGCGCGGAAAACTTCTGCGCCAACTGCTCGCGGCTCCAGCCGTTGTAATAGGCGAGAAGCACGAGCTTCTGGCGGTCCGGCTCGAGCCGGCCGACACATTCCAGGAGCCGCTTCAACTCCTCCGTCATCTCGCGCCGAGCAAGCGGATCGGGGCTGTCGGCGGCAACTTCCATCGCCTGAGGCTCCTCCTCGATCGAGGCTTCGGTCTTCTTGCGCACCAGGTCGATAGCGCGGTTGCGCGCGATCGACGCCATCCACGTGATCGGCGAGGACAGCGCCGGATTGAACTGGCCCGCGCTGTTCCAGATCTTGACGTAGGTCTCCTGAATGACCTCCTCCGCGAGATCCTGTCGGCGCAAGATACGGAGCACGACTCCATAGAGTTTCGCGCGCGTGGCGCCGTAGAGGCGCTCGAAAGCCGCCTCGTCGCCCTTCGCCACCGCTGCAATCAGCCAGACCAGATCTGCTGGCGTCAGCATTCAGTCCCCCAACGCGCCGCTTCACCTCTCCCCGGCGGGGCGAGGTCGATTTGCGCAGCAAATCGGGTGAGGGGGCTCAGGGCTCACGGGAGACCGTAACCCCTCACCCGGCGCTCCGCGCCGACCTCTCCCAAAGGAAGAGGTCGACACCTCCGTCGCTGGCACAGCTCTCATCCCCACCACCATAGCGCGCAGCAAAGCCCGTCACCAAGGGGCCGGGCGCCACGCTGTGGACATCGCACGCGAAAAGCCCGGCGCCCGTTAGGGTCCGGGTTCACGCAATTCCCTGGCTGTGGGCCTTGACCGCCTTAGGCGATGGCGCCGATGCGGGCGCGCATCAGGCCGATGCTGTCGAGGTCGGCCTGCTCGCGGGCGCTCTCCTCGGCGCGCTCGCGCGCCTGGTCGCGCTCGTCCAGGAGCTCGACCTTCTTCAAATCCTCAAAAGCCTCGGCCAGCGCGCCCTTGGCCTCTTCGAGCTGGCCCTTCAGCTCATCGGCCGAGCGGGTCAGGTTCTCGCGGCGCTGGATCGCGGCCTTGGCATAGGTCGGATAGGCAAAATGCGAGGGATCGTTGATCCCGGCGCGCTCCTGCTCGGTCAGGATCTCGCGTTCGAGATCGACAGACATGCGCTGGAAGTCCGCGATCATGCTCTCGATCTGGGTGACCCTGCGGCGCTTCTCGTCGACCTGAAATTTCTTCAGGCGGATGAGCGTTTCACGTGACTTCATCGACTCGTACTCCCCAGAAGTCCCTTAGCTGCACGTGGGACAACACCGGTCTCCCCGATCCCGAAACTGGGCCCCGACCGGCTCTGCTACTCTGTGGAGCGGATGATGGCCTGACAAAGTTAGCGTTCCGTTTCCAAATTCTGGAGGATTTGCGCCAACTGGCGGTAGCCGTCCGCCAAACCGGCACTTTCGTCCTTGCGCTGCCGCAGGAAGGCCTCCAGTGGCTCATGGAGCCGGATCGCCTCGTCGACTTCGGGGCTGGATCCCGCCCGGTAGGCACCCAGCCGGATCAGTTCCTCCATGTCGGCATAGGTCGCCATCACCTGACGGGCCTTCTGAATGGTCGGCCAGAACTGCGGATCGGCCGATTTGGGCATGGTGCGGGAGACGGATTTGAGGATGTTGATGGCGGGGTAACGCCCGCGCTCGGCAATGGATCGCTGCATCACAATGTGACCGTCGAGGATGCCGCGGACGGCGTCCGCGATCGGCTCGTTGTGGTCGTCGCCGTCGACCAGCACCGTGAAGATCGCGGTGATGGCACCAACTCCCATGCCGGGACCTGCGCGCTCCAGGAGCTTCGGAAGCTCGGTGAAGACGGTCGGCGTATAGCCCTTGGCGGTCGGCGGCTCGCCGGCGGAGAGGCCGATCTCGCGCTGGGCCATGGCGAAGCGCGTCACCGAGTCCATCAGGCAGAGCACATCCTGATCCTCGTCGCGAAAATATTCGGCGATCGCCAGCGTCAGGTATGCGGCCTGCCGCCTCATCAGCGCCGGCTCGTCTGATGTCGCGACCACGACGACGGAGCGCGCCAGGCCCTCTTCACCCAGGTCGTCCTGCAAGAATTCCTGCACCTCGCGGCCGCGTTCGCCGATCAGGCCGATGACGCTGACATCGGCGTCGACGTTGCGCGCGAGCATCGACAGCAGCACGGATTTGCCGACGCCGGAGCCGGCAAAAATGCCCATGCGCTGGCCACGGCAGCAGGTCAGGAACGTGTTGAGCGCACGCACGCCGAGGTCGAGCGGCGCTCCGACGCGTTTCCTCGAATGCGCCGGTGGCGGCGAATTGCGGAACGGCATTGGCGAGGTGCCCTGCAGCAGCGGCCCCTTGCCGTCGATCGGCTCGCCCAGCGCATTGACGACGCGGCCGAGCCAGGCCGCCGACGGCCGCACCTGGTTGGCGGCATTCGCGATCACGGCCTTGCAGCCGCGCCGCACGCCTTCGAGTCCGGCAAACGGCATCACGACAGCGTTGTTGCCGGAAAAGCCGATCACCTCGCAGGGAATGAAACGGTTCGCGCCGGTCTCGATCACGAGCCTCGCGCCCACCGACATCGCGTGAATGGGACCGGCGACCTCGACCATCAGGCCACGCACGCCGACGACGCGACCGTATATATTGACGCCGTCGATGTCCCCGATCTGCTCGGCGAGCGCCTTCATGACTTAGCCTTCATTCGGGCCCTTCATGACGAAACCCTTAAATTTCGCCACATTTCTGAACGGCGCTTAACTTCGTGTTTACCCGCATCATTAATCATTGCGTCACTGTCTTTGTGACTGAGCGCCTGCCCGACAGAAGAAGGGGAGTCGCGAGAGTCGGTTAGGCCCGTCTCTTAAAGTGGAACTTGAACGGAACCGGGTGACGAAAACTGCTTCTGCGCAATATCTTAGGGCGATTCGACAAAAATTGCACCGTGAGGACTTGCGTTCCAGAATCAGACTTTGTTAACCATGTGACGTCAGGATCCGAATCAGTTGTTCAAAGGCGTTTTGTTGAGTGCCGCGAATGCGGCCGACCTGACGCCCGGAGCGGCGACTATGGGGAACTGGCATGCGCGTTTTGCTGATAGAAGATGACAGCGCCGTCGCGCAGTCGATCGAGCTGATGCTGAAGTCTGAAAGCTTCAACGTCTATACGACCGACCTGGGGGAAGAGGGCGTCGATCTCGGTAAGCTATACGATTACGACATTATTCTTCTCGACCTCAACCTGCCCGACATGTCCGGCTACGACGTGCTCAAGCAGCTCCGGGTCTCCAAGATTAAGACACCGATTCTGATCCTCTCCGGCCTCGCCGGCATTGAGGACAAGGTCAAGGGTCTCGGCGTCGGCGCCGATGACTACATGACCAAGCCCTTCCACAAGGACGAGCTGGTGGCCCGCATTCACGCCATCGTGCGCCGCTCCAAGGGCCATGCCCAGTCGGTCATCCAGACTGGCGACCTCGTCGTCAACCTCGACACCAAGACGGTGGAAGTCGGCGGCCAGCGCGTGCATCTGACCGGCAAGGAATACCAGATGCTGGAGCTGCTCTCGCTCCGCAAGGGCACGACCCTCACCAAGGAAATGTTCCTCAACCACCTCTATGGCGGCATGGACGAGCCGGAACTGAAGATCATCGACGTCTTCATCTGCAAGCTCCGCAAGAAGCTCGCCAACGCCTCCGAAGGCCGCAACTTCATCGAGACCGTGTGGGGCCGCGGCTACGTGCTGCGCGAGCCGCACGAGGCCGACGAGCGGATCCCGGCCTAAGACTTCCTTTTGTCGCGAGCCCAAGGGCTCGCTCCTCCCCGACTGGACCCCGCCGCAAATGGCGGGGTTTTCGTTTTTGGACGGCCAGCCGAAGCCGTCTTCATCGACGGCTCCGCTTCCTGCTCGCCTTTTTCGCGCTGGCAGCAATCTTCCTGGTCGCCTTCCCCGCGCTCTTCTTCGATGCTTTCGCGGGCTTCTTCCTGCCTTGTTTCCGCGAGGCCGTCTTCGCCTTTGGAGCCTTCTTTGGCTTGCTGGGTTTGGTGCCGGCAGGCTTTGGCTGCGCCCGTGATTCCGCCAGGGCGATCGGATTCGCCGCCGGCTTGTGCGAGGCGGACGCAATGCCTCCGCCGGCCGCTGCAAGCCAGAACCTCAATTCCGGCGACTTGACTCTTGGTCCCTGGATGTAGCGCTCCTGCCAAGTATCGTCGCCTTGCAGCGGCTTGCCGAAAATGTCCGGGTGCTCATTCAACAGGAAGCGCCACGCATAGTGATCGTAGAGATCGAGCACGTGGCAGGCATAGGCCTCCGCCAGCCCGCGATGGCCGCGGACGATGACCATGTTCTCGTCGTTGTTGTGGGAGGCGCGGAAGCCGAGATTGTGCGAGCCGGTCACGACCACGCAGTCGGCGCTGAACGGATCGATCACCACGATCTTGTTGTGGATGATGGCAAAGCCGAACTTGGCGAGCTCGCCCTCCCAGGCGCCGAAGGCATCATGCGGCGTGACGGCCCCGGCCGGCACCGCACGGAAATCGATCTCGCCGGGAGCGCCTTTCTTCTTTGGCTTGCCGGATTCGCCGACCACGGTCACACCGCCATGCGTTCCATGCGACGAGCTGTGTTCATCATCGGCAGCTTCGGTTGCGCCGCCGGAATGCAGCGCCGCGGAGAAATTCTTCGCGCGCACGGGACTCGTCAGCGCGCCCCGCACGAACAGGTCGGGCTTCTCTTTCAAGAGCTTGCCGGCCTGATCGAGGATTGAGTTGTTGCCGGGGTCGAACGCCAGAAACAGGATCGCCTGCTTGGCGCCGCTCATCAGCTCGAACACCCGTCCCATGTCGTTGGGCGTGTCGGGATGCTTCGACAGCTTGTGCGGCGTGTTCGGCGAGAACATCAGCTCGACGGTCACACCATTGCCAAGGCCGATTGGCGACGAAATCGACTTGTCGTTGTTGCCATGGGCGAAGTCGCGCAGGATCTGCGATTGCAGCTTGCTCTTGTTGCCCTGGGCCGCATCGACGTCGGCCTTCAACGCTGTCCAGTAGTCGAGGTAGCGCTGCGCAACGTCCTTGGACTCGATCACCAGCGCATTGTTGGTCTGGGTGCACAGGCCGGTGCTGGTCCAGTTGGTCGAACCCGACAGCGTGGCGATCGGCGTGTCGTTCTGGGTCAGGACCATGAACTTGTTGTGCGGGATGTCACCCTTGGCGAGGATGCGGTCGATCACGTTGACGCCGGCCGCCTTGAGCGCGGCGCGATTGTCCTTGTCCGCGTCGTCACTGTCCGGTGCCTGCTCGTTGCCGAGGATGACGTTGCGGCTATGGGGATTGGCCTGGAGCTGCTTTTCCAACCCGTTCGGATCGTTGAGCTCGTAGAGCGCGGCATGAATGACGCCACCGTTCTTGTCAGCCCTGGCGAGAAGCGAGGTGAGGCCTTCCTGCAACTGTCCCATCAGGCGGATGCGAATCGGATCGCCGGGATCGAGGATGTGCGGCTGCAGCGCCTCGATGCTGGGGTGACCATGCAGGGCTTGCGACAGCGCCTGCGTTGCCGTGATGCCGCGGTTGAAATATGCGCTGAACGGCGGACGGCTCGGCGTCAGCGTGACCTGATTGCTGAGAAGCGGCGAGACCCCTGCAAGCGGCGTCAGCGTCTGGCCCGGCGCGCCACCCATGGGCACGATTCGATACTGATAGGTGCCGCCGCGCTTGGCGAAGAGGTCCTTCCACCAGAATTTCTGGACCGGCGCCTGCTCGGTCGTCAGCTTCGTGCCTGGATCCTGATCGGCAAACTGCGCAAGCGCAGGCAGGACCGTCTCGTGGTTCCCGGCGTCAACGTCGATCTGGTGGATCGCAAAGCCAAGACAACCATCAAGGTGATGGTCGAACGTCCAGGCGACAACAGCAATATCATTGTTGGAAAACGCAATTGCAGGCATTGAACCGCTCCTTGGGCTCGGCCGAATGAAAAACGCTCAAGTTGCAACCGAATGCTATTGCTCGCAAAGAACTTTAAATCCTGGATGACAAGTCACGAAATTATCCGCAGGATAAGTGTGTTCGGGGGAACGGCTGATGATTCTGCAATCGCTCGCGGGGCTGCCCGCTTTTCTCGTTTATTTCTGCACCGGGCTGGTAGCGATCGTGGCCTATCTGTTCATCTACACCCGCATCACGCCGCACAACGAATTCCAGCTCATCCGCGACAATGATCCGGCTGCCGCGATCGCGCTGGGGCTGAGCCTGCTCGGCTTCGTCGCACCGCTGTTCAGTGCCATCGCACATTCGGCCAATGTTGTGGACTGCCTGATCTGGGCGTTCATCGCGCTGATCGTCCAGGTGATCGTGTTCTACGTCGTGAAGATCCCGGTGCCGAACCTGTCGTCACGCATCGCCGCCGGCGACATGGCGCCCGCGATCTGGCTCGGCCTTTCCTCGCTCGCCGCAGGCCTGCTCAACGCCGCCTGCATGATCTACTGACCATGGCAGAGAAGCGCCCCAGCAAGGAGTTCGGCAAGCGTCGGCCACAGCCCTTGCCGTCGCCACCGAAGGAGCCGGTCAAACGCTCCGGCCAGGTCGCGCTGTTGGTGATGGGGACGATTGCGGTCGGCACCACCGCCTACACGCTGATGCCGCGGCAGAACTGCGATCCGCCCGCGCCCGGCATAGCGGAGCCAGCGCAACCGAATACGGCCTGCACCAGCAGAGGCTCATCTGGCGGCGGCAGCTCGCATTGGTCATCGCGTTCGAGCTTCTTCAGCAGCGACTCCTCGAGCCATTCCTCATCCGGCGGCTCGTCCGACTCGGGCACCAGTGGCGTGACGCGGGGCGGCTTTGGTTCGTTCGCGCATGCGTTCGGCTTTTCGGGCGGCGGCTGAGCCGAGCCAAGTTTTGAATTCACCGCCATTGGCCGGTCTGCTTAACTGGCGCGGGAGGAAGCGACATGAAACGTTCGCGACGGGTCGTGCTCACCCTGATGGGCAGTGCCGCGGTCGGCGCGGTCTCGATGGGATTTGTGCGGCGGCCTTATGACTGCGGACCAGGAATGACGGCCGTTCCCGGCATCGACGGGCAACCCTATTGCCGGCCTGCCACCTATGGCGGCTTCGGCGGCACGCTGCATGTCGTTCATGGACATGGCGATCATGGACATGGCGGTCATGGCCACGGCCATGGCGGCGGCTAGCGCATGCAACGGATTGTCTGTCCCGAGCGCGACGACTGGGAGCAAACCGCCGGACAATGCGGCTTCGACTTCCATACCATCGATGGTGAGCGCTACTGGGATGAGCGCGCTTATTACGCCTTCACGCTCGACGAGATCGAACGCGGGGTCGAAACGCCGACCGGCGAGATCGACGCGATGTGCCTCGAGCTCGCTGGCCGTATCATCATTGATGAGCGGCTGCTGGAGCGGTTGAAGATCCCGCAGGCCTTCTGGGACCTGATCGCCGAGAGCTGGGAGCGCGATGACCGCAGCCTCTATGGCCGGCTCGATCTGAAGTTCGACGGCACCTCGCCGGCCAAGCTGCTCGAATACAACGCGGATACGCCGACGTCGATCTTCGAGACCGCGGTGTTTCAATGGACCTGGCTCGAACAGGCGATCGAGCGGCGCATCATCCCGGCGCGGGCCGATCAGTTCAATTCCATCCATGAGCGGCTGATCGAGGCCTGGAGGGCAATCTCCCCAAGCCAGCATCTGCATCTCACCGGCACGACCGGCAATGAAGAAGACGCCGGCACGCTCGCCTATCTCGAGGACACAGCGCGGCAAGCGGGGCTATCGACCACACTGCTCGACATCGAGGAGATCGGCTGGCGCGATAGGGACGGCGGCTTCGTCGACCTCGACGACCGCGACATCGCGCTCGCCTTCAAGCTCTACCCCTGGGAATGGATGTTCCACGATGCCTTCGGCACCAAGCTCAAGGAGGCAACGACGCGCTGGATCGAGCCGCCGTGGAAGGCGGTGCTCTCCAACAAGGGCATCCTGCCGCTGCTCTGGGAGATGTTTCCGAACCATCCCAACCTGCTGCCGGCCTTCTTCGAGGATGATCCGCGCGCGGCCGAGCTCGGCAGCTCCTATGTGCGCAAGCCGCTGCTGTCGCGCGAAGGCGCCAACGTCACGCTGGTCTCGGGCGGCGTGTCACTCGACGAGCACACGGGTCCCTACGGCGCCGAAGGCTTCGTCCGCCAGGCACTCTCGCCGCTGCCGAATTTTTCCGGCTTCTATCCCGTCGTCGGAAGCTGGCTCGTGAACCACGAGCCCTGCGGTCTGTCGATCCGTGAGGACGAAAGCCCGATCACCGGCAACAGCTCGCGATTCTTGCCGCACGCGATTTTGTGAGGCCTCGGTCGTTCCGGGGCTCGACGCTGATGTGCCGCCCCGGAATGACGAGAAGAGAGGTCACCTTGCCGCGGCGATCCTCATGCCTGCAAGCATCGGCGCACCGGCCGAACGTGTGCCACGTGCCGGATTGATCTGGTAGAGGCCGCGGCGGTCGACGACCGGACGGAAGGCGTCGGTGATGCCGACGACTGACTCGGCGGCACCAAGCAGCAAGGTGCCATCCGCCTCAAGGCTCTTCGCCATGCGTTCGAAGATCACCGCCTTGGTGTCCTGGTCGAAATAGATCAGCACGTTGCGGCAGAAGATCACGTCGAAGGTGCCGAGATGCGAGAAATCCTGGAGCAGGTTGAGCTGGCGGAACTGCACCATGGAGCGCACGTCGGCATTGAGCTGCCAGATGTCCCCGGACTGGGTGAAGTATTTCACCAGCAACTGAATCGGCAGGCCGCGCTGCACCTCGAACTGGCTGTAGACGCCGGCCTTGGACTTCTCCAGCACCTCCTGAGACAGATCGGTCGCGACGATCTCGATGCGCCAGCCGGCGAGCGCTGCGCTCTTCTCCTTCAGGCACATCGCGATCGAATAGGGCTCCTGCCCGGTCGACGAGGCCGCCGACCAGATGCGCAGACTCCTGCGCGCCGCGCGCGCCTGAATCAGGCCCGGCAGGATGGTGTCGCGCAGATGATCGAACGGGACCTTGTCGCGGAAGAAGAAGGTCTCGTTGGTGGTCATCGCCTCGACCACGTCGGTCGCGAGCCTGGTATCGCCATTCTTGATCTTCTGCACGAGATCGGGAATGGCGGCGAGGCCCGCCTTGCGCGCGAGCGGCATGAGCCGGCTCTCGACCAGATAGGTCTTGTCGGCTGAGAGATCGAGGCCCGAACGCTCCTTCAGGAACTTGCGCAGATATTCATAGTCCATCGGCGTCACGAGCGGTCTCCCGAGAACAGACGATTGACCTTCGGCGCAATCTGATTGAGCGGCAGGATCGCGGCGCAGATGCCGGCATTCGCGGCCGCGCCCGGCATACCCCACACCACGCTGCTGGCTTCGTCCTGCGCGATCACGCTGCCGCCGGCGGCGACGATGTCCTTGCCGCCGCGCATGCCGTCCGAGCCCATGCCGGTCAGGATCACCGCCAGGATTCCGCCGTGCCAGAGGTCGATGGCGGAGGTGAAGAGCGGATCGACCGCGGGCTTGCAAAAGTTCACCGCAGGTCCGTCGTCGAGCGCGATCGCAGCCTCAGCGCCGCTCCGCACCACACGCATGTGCTTGCCGCCCGGCGCGAGATAGATCTGGCCCGGCTTCACCGCCTCGCCATCGATCGCCTCATGCGCTGGCCTGCGGCTCGAACGCGCCAGATGCTCGGCGAGAATGGTGGTGAAAGTCGGCGGCATGTGCTGGGTGATCAGCACCGGGAAGCGATCGATCACCGGACCGAGTTCGGTCACCAGCGACATCAGCGCCTGCGGACCGCCGGTCGAGGAGCCGATCAACAGCACCTTCGGGGCCTGCGTCGAGAACGAGCGTTTGACGAGCGAGGCGGCGGAGGCGACCGGCGCGGCCGGCGCCGGTGTCACAGGACGCGCGACGGGCTCGCGCGCAAGCGGAGCGGGGCTCGCGGGCGCGAGCGATGGGCTTGCGACCGCCGCCTTCCTGCGCAATCGCGCGCCGAGATGACGGATCTTCTGGATCAGGTCGTGATGGAAGACGTCGGCGGCGGAGGCCTCGCGGGTCGATTCCGGCTTCGGAATGTAGTCGGCCGCGCCCAGCGACAGCGCCTTGAAGCTGATCTCCGCGTTGCGGCGGGTCAGCGTGGAGGCCATGATGATGACGAGGTCACGCTTCTTGGCCAGAAGTTGCGGCAGCGCCGTGAGGCCATCGAGTTCGGGCATTTCGATGTCGAGCACGGCGACATCGGGGTTGATGCGTTCGAGCTGGTTGACCGCCTCAAGTCCGGTGCGCAGCGAGGCCGCGACCTCCATGTCGTGCTCGGCGCCGATCCAGCGCGAGATCAGACCGCGGATGACGACGGAATCGTCGACGATCATCACGCGCAGTGGCCCTTCCCGCGACGGACTGATGGTCGAACTTCCAGCGAACGCAACACTCATTACTCACCAACTCAGACTGAAACGGTTCAGTTGAAACAAATGCCGAAGGATCCGTTCAGCCCTCGGGCAGCACGGTCAGATCAGGCCGACTTCCTGGAACTTCGCCGTCACGATGTCCTTGTCGAACGGCTTCATGATGTACTCGTTGGCACCAGCATGCAGCGCGCGCGCGATATGCGCGACATCGTTCTCGGTGGTGCAGAACACCACCTTGGGCTGGTCGCCGCCGGGCATGCGGCGCAGATGGCCGAGGAATTCGTAGCCATCCATGACCGGCATGTTCCAGTCGAGCAGCACGGCATCGGGCAGCCCGCGCTTGCAGGCTTCCAGCGCCTTCTCGCCATCCTCGGCTTCGAGGATCTGGAAGTCGAGGCCTTCCAGGATGCGGCGCGCAACCTTGCGGATGACACTGGAGTCATCAACGACGAGACACGTTCTCATATGAGCCTCTACTTCCTGTCCCCGGCGGGACACTTCCAATTGCAGGTCGGTCGGCGGGCCGACCGTCGTCTCAGGCCGCCATCATCTCGGGCGCGAGTTCGAGGACGCGATCGACGTCGAGGACGACCATGAGCTGGCCGTCGAGACGGTGGACGCCGCCGGCGAGCTTG
>NZ_JBANBK010000098.1:0-28333 GCF_053572325.1 Bradyrhizobium sp. UFLA05-112
GCCACGAAAGACCTTGCTCTTTCAAACCCCAGCTGAGAAGTTCGCAGAATGTGTTGCGGCGATGAGTTGAACCCGCCGCCAAAAGCGGCGGTCCCGGAATGTCTGCTCTTGTGCCGCTGTTGGAGGTTAAGCAGACGTGAGCTCCGAGGCATTTTTTTCGCCGGAAGTTCGCGCACAAAGCAGACGCTCCTAAGGTCTCCAGCGTTTATATTGATTCACAGCCACGACTGACGGGGGTCTCGCCATGATCTGATCCACGAGGGATAGACAATTTGCCAGCAAGGTGGAGCGCCGCTTCGATCGCGGCATGCCCGCTCGCACCCGCCGCCGCAGCAAGGACGATCCACACCACGAGATGTGGCTGATCTACAGCGGCGACGTCCGTGTCGGAGTCATCGGTCGCCGCGCCGGTGTCCCGAATTCTGCCCCGCAGTGGGGGTGGTCCTGCGGCTTCTATCCCGGCACTGATCCCGGTGAGCACCGCGGTGGCATTGCCGAGACGTTCAACGAAGCCCGCACGAGCTTCCAAGCAGCGTGGCACGAGCTGGCCACCACCTTGCTCGGCTCGACAGAGCCTGAGTGGGTACTCTGCCGCTTGACCACCTGCTCTAGCTCAAGTGCCTCTATTGCAAGCTCATCTGCCAAGCGTCCGAACAGTTCGCGCTTTTCCGGGTCACTAGTCCGCCTGCTCATGAGGGCGAAATCTGTGGCATCGGCCCGGAGCTTCTCCAATCGTTCCCTGAGGCCCTTCATGGTATTAGCTCAGTCCTAAGCCGCCTCGCGTCGAGCGGCATACAGAACGACGGCAGGAACATCTACGGATTCATCGCTAACCGCTTCCTTGCCTCAATTGGCGGTCTGTTCCGCAAAAAGAACTCCCTTACTTCGTTCAACGCGACGTTCTGCTCGGCCTCAAGCACTTGGGCTCGCAACTCGGCCAGTTCGGCAAGCCGGGAGGCAAGCGCTTCGATGCGTTGGTGAAGAACGACGGCAGCAGTGTCTGCTCGATTGCACTTGCGCATCGCAGGCCCCCTTTTTTGTTCATCTTTAAATATCTGCCCGAGGGGAAAGGTGGCCGTTGCGGCATTTTAACGCACTAACATGTGACAAGATGCGGTGCACCGGTGATGAAAAAAGCATGAGGCCGGGCAATTTATTAGCAAGCCGCGCTCGCAAGCGGGAACGACCAATGTGTCTTGTGCCCAGATCCGATCAGTTCTGGTCGCGAGATTTTTCCCCGCTGCACTTGCGCAAAACCAACTTGCAGAGGCTGCTGGCACGGAGGCCGGACGGGATCACCGTTGCTCCGTTCGAGGGGACAGGTCCTGTTTCTCTACTAGCGTTGCAGCATCGAGAGAAGCCGTTGTCGATCTTGCTGACGCTGCCGCTGGTTCTCGCGCAAAATTTCGAGTTCGGCCTGAGTGCTACTCGCATCCTGATGTTGACGTTTCCGGTCAACGATCAGCGCCTCCCGCGCCGCCAGCCGCCGCTCAGCTTAAACAACGTCGCATTCCAGCTGCCTCAGCTCATCCAAGAGTGGATCATTCAACATAGACCGAAGCACCATCGTCTTGAAACGGCTCCAGCACACCTCGCTGGGGCCGTGGAGTTGCTTGGCAGTTTTGGGTAGACCAAGCTGAGGTAGCCTAGACCGGCCCGAAATCTGGTTATGTCCACTTTTGAACCGAGCCCGGTGCCGAGTTTTCCGTAAAAAAGGCCCCAACTATTGGCGACGGCTGGGGCCCTTTTGGTTCTGCAAATATTATCTTCGCTTCATGCGTATGGCATACGAACTCTGTCTCGCGACCGCGGGCAGGCAGGTGCTGGAGTGGTTCCACGAAGTTAAACACGATGGCTACCGGATGCTGGTCATCAGTGAGAAGGCGGCATGACGGGAAGCACGTATCGGCTGACAGGCGGCGGTTCGGCGAGTCTCAACGTGCGCGATGCGTTCTTAGTGTCCACCAACGGCGGCACGTTCATCGCAATCAGGCGCAGCAAGTCGAGACTACCCCATCAAAGGCGTGTTCGCTGAAACCCCGAGTACGGCGCTTGGGCAGGACGGCGCAGCCGCGCGCACGGCGTGGGAGAAAGCAGCTGATGCCGAGCTAAAGACGCGCTTACCTTCCGAGATACAGCGTTTAGCTACTTGCGGAGGGGCTGCCGTACGCCGCGCCTGCCGACGCGGGCGACTGATCCAGCCGTTGCCTCATTTCGGCGAGCCTAAGCTAAGCATTTGGTCTATTTCGGCGGCCCTATCGGCTTGTCGCGCCTGCCGAAGCAATTTCTCCCGTTCACACTCTTTCAAGCCGACGCTTGAACGATTCGCATGTTGGTTCTTTCACCAGGGGTGCGTAGGACACTGCGGCAGGTTCGGCTCTACGGCTATCTGGTCGAGCGAAACAACCAGATCTATCACCCGGGCGCCTTTCATCCAGTCTGCAGGAAATCATTTGCACTTCGCATGGTCGAGGGCGGCTGGCTGAGGAAGAATGGCGATCGATATGAGTTGACTGCCCAGGGACGCGAAGCGCCGGACTGAACTGCGGCGGGAGATTTATGTACGGCTCGGAGGCGGCTAAAACCAGCTGAGGGCGGCCCTAGTCGTCCCAGATGACCTTCGCACAGTTTGCACACTGATACACGCGGACAGATTGTCCGGCCCGCGCCTGAACCTCGGTCCTGAACGCAGTTGGCATGCGGCAGTCGTCGCAGAAAGGAGGCCGCGGTCCGACTGCTTCGCTCGGGCGCACTTGCGTGAGCATGACCTGGAGCATCCCGGGGAAGTTATGTTCACTTTTGGACATACGGAAGCCCAACGATCAGGGACTTACGGTTGCAGCAGCAACAAGACGCG
This sequence comes from Bradyrhizobium sp. UFLA05-112, assembly GCF_053572325.1. Taxonomy (NCBI): domain Bacteria; kingdom Pseudomonadati; phylum Pseudomonadota; class Alphaproteobacteria; order Hyphomicrobiales; family Nitrobacteraceae; genus Bradyrhizobium; species Bradyrhizobium sp. UFLA05-112. The sequence goes on from NZ_JBANBK010000098.1 coordinate 2,858, forward strand.
ATGCCGATCTTGCTGACGGCGGCGCTGGCTAATGACCAACGCCCCCTGCTCGCCGAGCCGCCGCTCACCCTCAAACGCGCTCTGCTGTCTCAACTCATCCACAAGTACGTTGTTTCACATCACCACCCGCTAGCTCTCGACAAGCGACCCCAGCGAGAGGGATGCCGAGGCCGCCAACCTTGTAGGAAGGTTTTCTCTCGGCGTGGTTTCATTGGAGGTTTTACCGAGAGCATGGAGTTGACTAGCTCTGCCGAGAGTCGTTCCACCGCCAATCATTGATAACCGGTTGAAGAATGAATTGGGCCCACTTAGGAACGGAGGCTGATATGCACCGTTGCTTTGGCAATATCCCCCCGGGGAGTTTTCCATGGCAAAGACGAATTGTTTGATTGTACGAGCTGTTGGAAGCCAACTGGATCAGTTGCGCGGAGAGGCATCCCGCGTTTCACGAGGAAAGAAAATCGACTGGTGGGTTGAGCGCGGCGAGATTGGGACGCGGTTTTGCTTTGAGACTGTTGAAGCCAAACAAGCGTTTGCCGCAATCTGCCAAAACTTCGATGTTTCTTGCCTCGAAGCCTAGCAAGCAGAGTCCAGAAAGCAGGCCCACCCGGGCGAGAGGCAGAACGTATTGGAGGGATGGATCTCCTTCGAGCGTTCTCTCAATACCCTTTTGGACGTATCCTGCCTGCCCCAAGCGGGAGGAGATTCCATGGGCAATGACAATACAGTCGGATCGCACCCCGCCAAGCGGGGCGTGGCCGTTCTCGCAGCTATACTCATTCAAGCGCTAACCTCACCGCCTCAGCCGGCGGGCATGCGCCCCCGTCCGTAACGGTTGTGCCTGCGGTTTGGTCGACGCGGGCACTTCGCTGGACTCCCCGCCAATGGCGCGCGTCCAGGCGGCACCAGCGCTGCTCGAGCGCCGCGCAGCACGGTCCCGCACCACCGGATGATGAAATTCGCCAAATCCTCCCAGGGGCTGGTTGTTGTTCCCGGTGGATGCCGCCGGCCACCTCCAGCTGCCGCACAAACAACTTGGAAGAACCAGATGTGCACTGGCGCTTCCGCTGCCGACACAGCGTCCAGAAGGGATTGCACGCTGCTTCTGCGGCGAGTTAATCAAGAACCCGACGCTCGACGAACGCATCCACACGATCCACCGCCAGACCGCCGTCTCATCCTTCCACGCCCCCCTGGTCAGCGGCTTTCAAGGAGGATTGAGCATCGGCGTTGCCCCGCATCTTGCCACCTGTTAGTGCGCGCCGCCGCTGCACCTGCCAGATTTTCCCGGCCAAGTCCTCCAAAAATGAACAACAAGTGGGTGGCTTGCCATGCGTGCCTGCTTCAAGCGGTTCCGCAGTTCCTCTAATTCCGCCATTTTAGCAAGACTTTCAAGATGCTGACGAAGGACATCGTCAACAGCGCGACCAAGGCGGAGCAGAAGGTGAGGAAGAGACGGAGGCAGGAATGCTCACACACTCGATTGGGCGCGGGGAGCCAAACATTAGCCGTCAACGATCATTAAAGCGGTGTTCTTTGCCGCCTTGGCATTGTTCGAGACCGCTTGGCTGTATGCTCTTGCCAAAGGCGCGATAGCTGTTGGCATTTGGGTGCTATCCTAGAAGCGCATTCATGGCCTTCCCAAGGACGCCAGCTCAACGACTCGCTCATAAAGGAACGGACGCTCTCTGCGCTCGTTTGGAGCGCGATCGAAATGGAGGATTTTCATGGCGTCCAAATGAATGATTATCTTGCTGAGTTGCATCGCCGGCTAAAGCATCGTCCCACCATGCCCCGGCAAGTTACCGCATGAATACGGCTATGGCCGTTAGCACGCCGCCGGTATCGAGCACCTGATAACGCAGCCCTTGCTCGTCAAGCGCGGCCTGGACGCAGTGCGGATATTCAACGCCTTCCGGCATTCTGTGAGCCGTTCCGCTGTAAGGGAGAGGATGGAATGGCCGCTTCCCAATCCAGATCCCGCCGCGGCGTCATGCTGCCAACTGCAACCACGACTATCTGAACGCCATTGCCCATGGGCGGACAGCAGCACATGAGGACGGGGCTCACGGCACGTTGTGCCGCAAGGCTATGCCGAGATCGCGCGAGGGAGGCGTTGCGACGAGTAAGCACGCGGTGACAGCGTCGCCATCTTCACCGCCCCCGGGGGCGAGAGGCGCGTCTAGTCAACGTCGCTGGCGCGCCGCGCATCTACGCAGGGCGTCCTCTCATGGAGCGCGCGCCATGTGTCCAAGACGCCAGTCTGCTAGAGTCTGTGCATGGTCGAAGGCTAACCGCAGCTTAATATCAGCAGCGCACCGACCATGATGGCTGTTCGCGCGAGCCGTTGATCTGGATCAAGACGAGCGTCAGGCGAGCGGCGAACGTCAGCTGGACCGAAAGGCGCCCTGTCCCCAATGAATGTTCGGTCTGCGCGGCCTCGACATTTCTTTGGCTCCGGTGCCGAGGCCGCTGCAACGCTTCGGCCGAATTGTTCCTCCTTCGGAACGTTCGCAGTTGGGGGCGCGAACAACTATCTTCCCGCTATGCGCAGCACATATAAACTCTGCCTAGCGACCGCCGGGAAGCAGGTCCCCTCGGGACCGGAGTGGTTTCACGAAGATCAAACACGACGGCTACCGGATGCCGGTGATCCGGGAGAACGAGCGCGTGCGCCTGCTGTCTCGAAACGGCAGCGACTGGACGAAACGTTATCCGTGGATCGCCGAGGCCGCGCTGAAGAATCGTCAGAAGCATTTCGTCATCGACGGCGAAGCCGTGATCCTCGGCGTCGATGGCATTTCCGATTTCAACGCGCTGCATTCGCGCATGCCCGATCACGAGGTGCAGCTTGACGCGTTCGACATTCTCGCGATGGGCGGCGACGACTTGCGCCCCCTCCCTCTACACATGCGCAAAGTCAACCTGGAGCAGCTCTTGGCGCGCCGACCCGACGGGATCACGGTCGCACCCTTTGAGCGCGGCGAGATCGGACCGGACCTATTCCGTGCAGCCTGCCGCATGGGCCTTGAGGGTTTGGTCTCGAAGCACCGCGATCGGCCGTACCGGGGCGGCCGGCAAAAGTTCTGGATCAAGGTCAAGAACCGCAGCCATCCTGCAATGGAGCGCGAATTATGACCGACACCGAGCAAAAGTAGCGTGAAGGCTGGATGTTAGGAACGTCTGGCTGACGGCTCCATTGGTTTAAACTCGGAAAACCAATGGAGCCTAGAATGCGGAAGGCGATTATTGCAGTCCTAACAACAGTGGTTCTGACAGGGTCCGCTAGCGTTGCATATGCCCAAGCTAGCGGATCCGGTAGTGCAGGTGCTGGCGGAGCTGGTGGTGCCGGCGCGGGAGTCGGCGGCGGGTCGATGGGCACGGGCGGATCGTCGCCGAGTGCAGGCGTTGGGACTACTGGTACTGGAGCCGGGGCTAGTGGCACAACTGGCTCGGCTGGCGGAATGCAAAAGGGCGCTATTCACCCCGGCAGCGGAGACAATCCGGCTCGTCGCCGGAGGCGATACTGAAAGACAGCAGGCCCGCCAGCGTGAACCCGGCGGGCCTTTGTCGTTACCGCCTCAGCCGGGGGGCGTGAGCTGTCAGCCGCTGGTACGGGTGCGGTGGGAGCGGCGCCGGCGCTTCATGCGCTGCCCACCTTGTAGCCGGCCTCGAGCATGTCATTAATTCGTGTGAAAGATCGCAAAGACCAATTGCTCGTCAAGGCCGTCGGTGTCCGACATGATCCGCGCGGCTATGCCCGCCATTCGGACGCAATCGCATACCGGACCCTCCAGTTCGCGAAACGCCTCCGCTTGCTGCTTGTCCTGTGCTAGCGGCGCGGCGGGGATCGGATTGCACAACCCCAGCCGAGGCCGCGAAACAAGCGCATGAAGTGGCGCGAGATCCACAGTGGCCAGCTCGCGCCTGAGAAATCTCGGTCCTGAGCGCAGCTGGCATGCGGCAGTAGTCGCAGGAAGGAGGGCGCGGTCTGACTGTTTCGCTCGGGGGCGCGCTAGCGTGACCACGACTGCCAGCATGCTTGGATTTGGATGAACTGCTATGTCATGGGTTAGTCGCGCGCCTTCCACCAGAAAATTCCAAATGCGTTATGTTCACTTTTGGACAAAACGGAAGACGCGATGTTATCCAAAACGGCCGACGAAATTGCTCGCGCAGCCGGTTCCTTACAGAACTCGCGTTCATCGTTCGAGGTGGACTACGCTCAACGAGAAGGCCGTCCGATATTATTCGAACGGCCTGTCTTCGTATAAACGCTCCTATCTGGTGGTATTTGTCCCGTAAAGCTCCCGCTCGCGACGAATATCGTCCGGAGCAAGCGGCGGGCTCGCGGCGTCGAAATCCGTCCACCCAGTCTTCTGCCAGGCAGTGCTGCGCTCGCTCAGATTCACAGACGACTCGTCAAGAACGGCGTCCAGTCGGGAGCGGTCGCTATCGGCTACTCTAGCCGAGACTAACGTCCCCCCGCGTCGAATTCCCTCGGCATAGCGCGATGCATCTTCTTTCGACACGCCGGCTTGGGTCAGCGCGCCGACGATCCCGCCGGTCGCGGCGCCAGCCGCCGCGCCTGCGGCCGTAGATGCAAGCCATCCCGCAGCGACGACAGGCCCAAGACCCGGAATGGCCAATAATCCCAGGCCAGCGAGCAGCCCTGCCGCGCCTCCAAGCCCCGCGCCAATGCCAGCGCCTGTGCCGGCGCCTTCGGCACGGTCGTCGATGCCATCACGATCCCGATCGACCTTGCCGCCGGGTCGGTACCAATTCTCTGAGTTATTGGCGACGATGCTGATGTCGGAGTGTGGAACGCCGGCGGCCTCGAGCCGAGTAACGGCACGCTCGGCATCGGAGTAGTTGTCATAGAGGCGGGAAATTGTCGTCGTCATATCTGATGCTCCTAGCTCACTTGGCGGGGTTTACGTTGCCCTGGAAGTCGATGCTCACGTCGGTCTTGGTGCCGGCTTTGTCGGCCTTGCCCCGCCAAACACCATCATTGTCCTTCTGGAGATCCGAGACGTTTGAATAGCCGGCCGCTTCAATCCTCGACTTGGCTTGGCCCTCAGTGAAGCTGTTGCGGCCCGCCACCGGAGCGTTCGAATTGTTCTGGTCCGAGCTGTTGACTGCATTGTTGCCCGGCCCGCTCTGGGCTGGCTGAGACTGAGCGCTGACAGAAGCCGATCCGAGCAACGTGAGAGCGGCGAGGATGGGTAGTATGCGCAGCATTCTTGTCCTCCGGTGTTGATTGTGTCGCTCGACAACAGCCGGAATTCGAATTGGTTGCTAACGCAAAAAGCTTCTCATGCGATTCGAATAGTCTGCACCGTCCACGCCCTATTCAAATGCGATGAAGCAGTACGTCGAATGACAGTGTCGTACGGCGCGCGTCATTGCGAGCGCGGCGAAGCAATCCAGACTATCTCCTCAGCCGCATTTCTGAGACGAGCTAAAGAGATTGTCGCGAGGGATCTCCTGCGCGGCTCGCTCGATAGAGTGAGACGCCAAAGCAGACGGCCCCAACACCCTAAATGCCGGGGCCGCTGGAGAGGACGCTTGGCGGTTTGGCTAAGCCAAGCAACCCGAGCCTAGATCAGCTACTAAGTACGGTATGTTCAATTTTGCACAGACCCACGCGTAAACCTTGCGACCACCTTCACACGTAGGACGTTGATTGCTACTCAGAACGGCCGAGCAACCATCGGCCCTCGGGGAAGTGGATTCACGAAGTCAAACACGATGGCTACCGGATGTTGGTCATCCGGGAGGACAAACGCGTGCGCCTGCTCTCGCACAACGGCACCGACTGGACCAAGCGCTATCCTTGGATTGCTGAGGCCGCGCTGAAGCGGCTGGCTCGAACTGCACGAGAGTGGCACCTATGTTTAGCTCTTGAAGGCCGAGGCCGCCAACTGAGGCGAACCCCCACTGGTAGAAAGGCTCGTGGCAATTGCAGCCAAACCAGCAAGCGTTACCCGCGCCTCCGCCCGGCCGAATGGAAAGCCAAGAAGACGAAAACGCCCAATAGCGTAGCCCAGATCAAGAAGTGTTCAGCAATCATGCCCGCCCCTCCGTTGGCAAATTTGGGAAAGCATGAAACGGCCAACCATCTGGCCAGAGGTCCTTTGACAATGCGAAGAAAGCCCGCCATTGGCGACGGGCTTTAGGCTAGGAGGAAACGCGCCCATGAAGAGGCGGATAAAGCCTACGATGAATCGAGCCGGTGTTGTGTGTCGCGATTGACACTGTGGACAACAAAGCGCCGCGGTCATTTACCGACATAGGGCGCAGAGATAGGCGGCCGTGCGCGTCCTTAACCTTCATCACTTACGCAATTTTCGGCTTCGTCTTGTCGCGCAACTGCAATTCCTCGCGGCCGGGCAGGATGCTCAGATGCTCGACCTGCGTACCCGCACGGTTAGGGGCCGACCGTCGAAAGCCGGCGGGAGGAGGTCGTTCGCGAAAGGAGATGCATGAGCCTTGCGCAGTCGCCTCTGAGCACAGCGATGACTGATTGTTTCTCATACTGACCGCCGTTCGATATGGGTCTTTCGGAACTTCACCTAGACGTTCGCTTGGTTGGAGTTGCTCAACATCGACTTCCGGAACGTGCGATTGATCTCAGTCCATGCGGACATTTCGAGGGTTTGGAACGTCACATCGCAAAGCCTGTTGTCTTTTCAGAAATGACCGTTGTGGTCGCCCCCCATTTTCTTGGAGCGTTAGATGAGCAAACGCAAATTGGCAACAGCATCGAAGCGCGTCCGCAATCCTAAAAAGGCCGCGCGAGCCCAACGGAACAAGCAGGCCGTTGTTAGAAGCCCGAAAGACGATTTTCTGCGCTCTGTTGCGGCAGTCTCGATTGAACCAGCTCCTAAGCTACATAACGATCCAAAAGACGATGCTCCCCTCATTGAGACCCGGGTGGATGCGTTGCCAGGTGACCTCAGTCAGAGGATGAGGGATAGCGATCCAGCGAAAGGCTTCGGTTTAGCGACGGCAAACACGCCGGCTTATCAAGCGAAGCTTCTTGAGATAGCCCAGGCCAACGGGCAATTTGCCTTTGAATTCTGCCTGAGGCTTATGGCAATCAGGTCGCCAACTGATTTTTTCGCCGTCATTCTGGAATTTACAAGCAGACGGATCGAGATGTTCGGGCAGCATGCGAAAGAAATGGCTGCATATCCGTTCTGGCGCATCGATGCGTCTCGGAAGCTCGCGGTTCTGCCTGGACGATGAAGCAATGCTTCTCACTGCGCAAATGGATGGATGGACGCAGCGCTGACTATGGTTTGCTTGCTTCGGCTGGGCGAGTGCAGGGAGCGGCGCATCAACGTCTGCTATTGGTTTCAAAGCTGAACAGCACTCAACGCTTTGCCGCCACTCTCGGCCTTGGCTGCCGCTTGCAACCCTGAAGCGAATTCACGTCAGAAGTAGCCCGACAGGCGATCGTCTCAACGAATCTATGGATGCCGAAGAAAAAGCGCGCAGGTCGGCACCACCGACTATGCTGAGTAAGAAGACCCGCCGCCTTCAAAGTCGTTCCCCGCTCAAGCCGTCCGCAATGCGTCCACAACCTTCGCCGTTGCGCTTTATGGGCGCCGAGAGCCAAAAGCTCGTCGAAATAGGTCCAAACACACGTCACCAATGTCGATGGTTGGATGTCCGTCACCACTTCTGACGGCCGTACCAATCATTCACCTCCTTCTGCGCCTGATCCTTCGCGTAGCCGTACCGTTGCTGCAATCGGCCTTCGAGTTGATCCTGTTTGCCGTTGATCACATCAAGATCGTCGTCGGTAAGTTTGCCCCACTGCTCCTTCACTTTGCCCTTCATCTGCTTCCAATTGCCTTCGACACGGTTCTAGTCCATCACGCTCCTCCTTGAACGAGTGAGATCGACCAACGGAGTGGCCGATACTTTCGTTCCGCGGTGCAAGCTTAGCAAGACGAGGTGCGCGGCAGTGTTCAAAAGTGAACCAACGCGCTGTCTCAAGAGCCGCAGCCGTGCGGAGACGTGACCGCGTGCGACAATGAGCCTCAATGCCTCACCATTCTTAGGAGCACTCTTTCAAGCCAATGCTTCGCGCGCTATCGAGGTCTGGACAGCGGGATATAGCGGATTTGCTCACGCTGAGTTCTTCGCATTTTGACCCTCAACGGACATTGCTCATGAAGCAGCGTCGCCGCGCTCAGAGCTGGCTCGACAGATAACTATAGTTTCGGCTTCTGCATCCGCAGTACCACGCGGCAGCCTGGCTGTGCGTCCTCATATGCAAGCGTCCCGTTGAGCTGTTGAGCCAATAGTGCGACCACCTTGGAGCCGATGCCCTTCTTCACCAGCTCGGGCATTCCGACGCCATTGTCAGATACTGAGAGCACCAGCTCGTAGTCTGTATGCAACGCGATGAGGATTTGTCCCGGTCCATCGTCAGGAAAGCCGTACTTGATACTATTTGTCACCAGCTCGTTGATGATGATCGCGATGGGTACGGCGACCTCGCTGTGTGCGTACGCCTCATCCAGTTCGCAGCGGAGTGCGACCGGCTTATCGCCGCTGAGCGCCATCAGCCGCCGCACGATGTCACCAACATACTCCTTCAGAGCCACGATCTTCGTCTGATCGCGCAGCATTAGGTGGTCATACACTTCCGCCATCGTTTGGATGCGCTGCGACGTCTTATCGAGCGCGTCCGATGCCTCGTGCCCGAGGCCGCGAGATTGCAAGCGCACCATCGCACTGAGCATCGCGAGGTTATTTTTGGTACGGTGCGCGACCTCCTGAAGAAGAAGCGTTTTGGACCGCTCGGACGCCACCACTTTCTCCATTTCTTTGCGAAGAAGTTCGGCAACCGTGGCGAAGGCGAGCGACACAAAGGTAAAAAGAAGTAGTGGAAGCGCGAGTGCGGAAGACCACTGTAGGCGCAAAAGCCACAGTACGCCCGCGACCGCCAATGCCGTCGCGAAGAATGCGCTACCCCTGTCAAACATCACCCCTGCGAGGAAGACGGCTGGCAACAAGATATACAAGCAGATGAACCCGCTTTGGACCTCCATCGCTGCGAACACCCCGAGGCTGCACGCGATTAGAAGCCCCGATACCCCGTAGCGAACCGCCAGGGGCTGCGGCTTCGGAGGCAGAAAGTAAAGAAGGCGTTCCACTTACGGAAACGACTATGCAGCAGCTACGGTTCCAACACCCCCTCGGGCTCGTGCCCGCCGACAAGATTTGCAGCCGCCAGACTAAAGGCCGCCTTGCTGGAACAAATCGATCGACGCGCGCTTCTTCGGCAATGAACGAATACCGAGCATACGTTCTGTCGCCGGAAGGCATCGTGCTCGCGCTACGCTACCAGCATTGCGACGATCGAGAGTCCTGCGGCTGATGTCACCCAGCGCGCTCTCGAGAAGTTGGGTTCGCCTTGTTCTGCCCTTGTGCCTGATCTTGTTCGACCAGAGCGTGGCGCAGTTGAGCATAACTTGCTTTGTGGCCGGGTTTGAACCACCGCAGTTCAGTTGGCCCGTCCGCCTCTTTGTCCCAAACAAACCAGGCATAAGCAGTCGTCCCGCTGCTTTTCGGCTCGACACCACTTGGGTAAAAGGTAATGCGCTCGCTGAAAACCCAGACGCGGGCGGGTGGCATCTTGGAAAAGATCGTATTGGCTCCATTAGCGCCTTCTAAGAACGCCAGTCGCAATAGCAGGGCGAATTTTCGCTTCGCCAGCCTGACGCCGCTAGCGACAAAACCCTCGGCGCAATTATAGGGCGGATTGGTGATGATGTTGTCGGTCGTCTGCTCTGCACGAAGAAAATCAACACCGGCTTCTCCATATCCACGATCATACAAGTCCGAACTGCGAGCAGGTTGGCCAGTCTGCTCCAGCACGCGGGACATGCTGCCATCACCGCATGCGCACTCCCACATTCCCCCGTCGAACTTTTCATTGTCGATCGGCGTCTGGAAACAGTCCGGTCCGTTGAGGTCAGCGAACCTCTTCACTGTCGGCTTGAAACTGCCGTTCAGATTGAAAGTGAGATCGGTCACGCGAGATCTTCTTGCTCGAACAGGCAGAGTATCAGACTCGTTGATCTCTCAATTTCCACAAGGAGCTTGTGTGAGTCAAATTGACTCACCCCTTCCCCATCAAGCGATACGAGCTTCCGACGGCGGACCTGCTGGGCTCTTGGTCGCAATACCCAAATGCCGATCGAAATGGGAACTCTGCTAAGGGCTTTACTCCTTAACTCGCAGATGTCCGATCTTGGGGGCTAAGCGGAAATATTCCGATCGGTCAGAGTATTACCGGTTTTGACCGACCCAAAGCGGAAGTTAGTCGGACCGTGCGGCCGACTCGTCAATTTTCATGATCGGCTTGTCTGCCTTGACCTGCTGGTCACGCACGATTCAAATTTTGTTTTTTGACCTTGAGGCAGGCAAATATCCGCCCGCGTGGTCGTTGACTCGGTGCGCGGCGATGAACATGGCGACGGCCGACCGGCAATAGCATTCGATTTCGTTGTCGTCCTCTGCTTTTGCCTGATCGAAGCGTGCGATCATCAGGAGATCGGATCCTTTGAAAAGCGCGGCGAACAAGCGGGCGGACCGGAGAGGATCGGGCACGTTCAGAACCGCCTTCGCGTGCAACTGACGCAACAGGGCCTCGATTTGGGCGATGACATGGGCGGGGCCGGCTTCGAAATGGAGCTTGCTCAACGCGTTTTGACTCGTCTTGTCGGCCATGACCATGGCTTCGAGACTGCGGACGTCTGATCTCAACAGCGTGCGAAGGAGTGATGATCCCGCCACCATGAGCTGATCTTCGACCGAACCGTCGACGCCTTCAAGAAGGGCCTGTGGTGCAAACAACTGATGGCAGCCGGCCGCCATGGCCGTGCTGAACAGCGCCTCCTTGTTCGCGAAGTGCCTGTAGATGCTGAGCTTGGATATCTTCGCTCGCTGGGCGACCTTGTCCAATGTCGTCGCTTGAAAACCCAATTCCACAAAGAGTTCGCGCGCGGCGTCGACGATGGTTTGGCCAAGCGCCTCGTTGGCGGGCCGGCCGCGCCGGCCCTGGCTGTTTTCGGTCACGGCAATTCCAGTACTTGACAGTATCATAATTCTCGGATTACGATACCACGAAGTATCTGAAATGCGCAAGCCAATGGGTAGGTTTCATTTTGTCCTGCAAATCAAAGTTGCCCTGGCCGCCCGGCGTCATCGAATGCGGCACTTTCCGGCCGGCTGAAACAGTAATGGCCGACTTTCTCGTCGATGCCGAAGCCCTGCTCGCTGCCCGTCTCGAGCGCGTATCGGGTGACGATCTCGCGCCGACGAAAACACACGGTGACTTCCATGCAACGACGAGCCCTGCTGCAGTTGGCTGCGCTTTCCACCATCGGCCTCGCCCGCGCTCAGGCCACCGCCAAGTCCAACCCGTCTCCCTCCATCCACAACACGGAGCCCATCACCATGGATGACGTCATCATCATCGGCGGCAGCTTTGCCGGTCTCGCCGGCGCTCTGCAGCTCGGCCGTGCCCGCCGCAAGGTCACCGTTCTCGATACCGGTCTGCCACGCAACCGCTTCGCCGGCCACTCGCATGGCCTGCTCGGCCACGATCACAAGCCGCCGCTGGATATCCTGTCCGAGGCGCGACGGCAGTTGGCACGTTATCCCACGATCGAGCTGGTCAGTGCCCGGGCCGAAAGCGTCTCCGGCGCGATCGACGATTTCAACGTCCTCACTTCCGATGGCGAAAGCTTTGGGGCGCGGCGCCTGATCCTGAGCTATGGCGTCGCCGATCAGATGCCTGATGTTCCGGGCTACGCCGAAAGCTGGGGCACGTCCATCGTGCCCTGCCCGTATTGCGACGGCTTTGAAGTCGCCGGCCAGCATTGGGGCCTCGTCTGGTCCAGTCCGCAGTCGCACAATCAGGTCAGGCTGTTCCACGATTGGACCGACAAGTTGACGCTCTTCGCCGATGGTCACGACATTCCGCCCGATATCCAGGCCGATCTGGCGCGCCGCAGCATACCTGTCGTCGGTGGCCGGATCATCGAGATCGCCCATCACAAGGGCCATATCGCCACCGTCAATGTCGATACCGGCCGCAATGTCGCGGTCGACATCCTGTTCGCGAATCCGCGCAACAAGCCGTCCGCAAGCGTGCATGAATCACTGGGCCTTGCCACCGTGGCAACGCCCGCCGGCATCGTCCTCAAGGTCGACGAGCGCCGTCAAACCAGCATGCCTGGCATCTACGCCGCCGGCGACCTCGTCACGCCCTTCTTGCCCTCGGTCACCCAGGCATCATCGCAGGGCGCGATGGCGGGTATCTTCGCCCAGCAGTCGATGGTGGTTTGAAAGCGCAGATTCCCTTCTCCGGTTGCCGCGGGCCATCAAATTGGAGTTGAGGAAGAGAAAACGATGTCGAAAGAACCAATGAACAGCTTCGCCGGAAAATGGGCTCTGATCACCGGGGCGTCGAGTGGCCTCGGCCTTGACTTCGCAGATCTCCTGGCTGCGCAGAAAGTCAATCTCGTATTGGCGGCCCGAAGGCGGGAGTCGATGGAAAAGCTTGCCGCCAATCTCCGCCGCAAATACGGGGTGGATGTGCTGGTCGAGGCGATCGATCTTGCCGCGCCGGGCGCGGCCAGCCACTTGAAAAGCAGTCTCGATGCGAGGTCGGTGACGATCGACATCTTGCTGAACAATGCCGGATACGGCTTGCACGGCGCTTTGTTGGACATGCCGATCGAGCGCACGACAGACATGATCCAGCTCAACATCACGACGCTCACAGAGCTGACCTACCTGTTCGGCCGTGACATGGCCGCGCGGCGATCCGGACATATCCTTCTCGTCGCCAGTCTCATGGCCTTCCAAGCCGTTCCCAGCTACGCGGCCTATGCGGCGACCAAGGCATATGTACTCGCCCTTGGCGAGGCCCTGCACGACGAACTCCGCCCGCATGGTGTGGTTGTTACCACTCTCTGCCCGGGGCACACCGCGACGGGCTTCGATGCGGCTGCCGGCGCAACCCCATCGGCCTTGCTGCGCCTCCTCACCATGAAGCCTCGTCCGGTCGCCGCGAGCGGTGTTCGGGCGCTTATGGAAGGAAAGGCCATGGTGATCGCGGGCCTGGCGAACAAGATGGCAGCCTTTTCAAATCGTCTGACGCCGCGATCAATGCAAAGGGCCACGTTGAAAAGAATAGTGGACGCTTAACTCCTGGAGCGCTGGCGTGTGGGGCTCATCGAGCAAGCGGGGGCTCTGCCTCGCCGCTCGCTGGAGACGATGCGCGCGTTGGCATCAGACAGCTTAGTTAAGATTCAGAACAAGGATATGTCATGGCACAGCACAATGCCGATCGGGTCGCCGACTGGAATGGCCAAAGCGGGGAGCGCTGGGTCGCCCACCAGGCCCGGCTCGAGGCCAGGCTGGCGGTGTTCGGCCAGGCCGCGATCGAAGCCGCCGCGCCCGCGGCGGGCGAGCGCGTGCTGGACATCGGCTGTGGCGCGGGCGCGTCGAGTCTGGCTCTGGCCGCCCGCGTCGGCGCGGGGGGCCAAGTGCTGGGCGTGGACATATCCGAATCGCTGATCGCCCGAGCGCGCGCGCTTGCGCCACAGGATACGCCGGCCCTGTTCAAGGTGGCCGACGCCAGCAGCGCCGAGCTGCCCGAGAGGACGTTCGACATCCTGTTCTCGCGTTTCGGGGTGACGTTCTTCGACGATCCGACGGGGGCGTTCGCCCATATGCGCCGCGCGCTCAAGCCGGGCGGGCGGGTCGCTTTCGTCTGCTGGCGTGGCGCGGCCGAGAACGATTGGGTGCGCCTGCCGATGGGCGCGATCAAAGGCATCGTCCCGCCAACGACGCTGCCCGATCCCGAAGCGCGCGGTCCGTTCTCGTTCGGCGACCGGGAGCGGGTGGGTCGGATCCTGATGGCGGCCGGCTTCACCGATATTGCTATCGCGCCCTTCGATGCTTCCGTCCCCTTTGGAGAGGGCGCAACGCGGGACGCGGCGATCGACGACGCGGTGAAGATGACGTTCGAGGTCGGCCCGCTGTCGCGCGTGCTCGCTGATCAGCCCGACGACATCCGCGCCCACGCCTGGGCCGCGGTTCGTGCCGCCTTCGCCGGCCGCCCCGGCGAGCGGTCGGTGATGATCGACGGCGCGACGTGGATCGTCACGGCGCGCAATCCGGCAAGCTGACACATGCGGACCCAATTGAACCTGCGATGACAGCGCAGCCGGCGGAGCCGAAGCAATCTTCACGATCCTCGCGCTACGGGACCAAGTGGCACCGCCCACTCTCAATGTCGACAATGGCGACGCCGCGTCCAAAGGCGTCGACATCGTGGCCCGCGAGGCGCGCCTTGTCGGGATCGGTCACCGTCCCGACCGGGCTGACCGCCGGTACGCGTTCGACGGCATTTCCTATTTTTCCGACGTGTACATATCGGCGTGACGCAAGACAAAGTCGTGCACGCTGAGCGGCGGCGTGCCGGTGATCTTCTCCACGTCCGATGTCAAGCGGTCATATCGGTTCTGTTGCTTGAGGAGCGCCATTGTTGCGAGATGGGAAAGTGCATGCCGATCCAGCATACCGCTGGCCTCCAACTGCTTTCGCCAGGGCTCCCAAGGCACGTTCACATAAGTGATCGCACGTCCAAGAGCCCTGGAGAACTCTTCGGCAACGCCGTTCATATCCTGGGACCGCGAGCCCGTCAGCTCGTAGATCTTGCCAATGTGCCTGGCCGGCGCTTCGAGAATCGTGGCCATCACCCGCGCGACATCTTCGCTCGCGATCGGCGAGGTCTTGCCATCTCCGAAAGGGAGCCGGATTTGCCCATGCTCGCAGATCGAATGCGCCGACAACCTGAGGAAGAAGGTGTCCAGGAATGACGTCGGGCGAACGTGCACGACAGGCAATCCAGACCAATTCAGCGCCTGCTCCGCCAGCCAGTGCATCTTCTGCTGCGGGCTATCCGTGGTCGCATTGATTCCCATCTGCGACACGGTCATCTGAGAAATGTTCACGAACGCGCCCACTTTGTGATGCTTCGCGACGGCGGCGGTGTTGATGGTCGCTTCGAGATACGAAGCCGACACCGTCATGCCGAAGTAAAGCCGATCGCAATTTTCGATCGCGCGATGCATCGAGTGCAAGTCGAGAAGGTCGCCGACAACAACCTCAACACCGCGTTCGGCCAGTTTTTCCGATCGGGCATCCTCCTTGCGGACCAGCGCCCTCACCTTGCATCCTCGCTCGATCAACAGCTCGCATACAGCATAACCAACCGTTCCCGCCGCACCGGTGACTAAAATCGGAGATCCCATTTCTCTTTCTCCTCGCGTTCATAAGCGGAGCTTGGGGCCCTTAGACCCGGATAAAGTCTCGACTTGCTTCTTTGTCATAGAGACGTTCGACCTGTTCGGAGCGATGTTTCAACCCAGCGCCCGCCTGCTTAGTCAGGCCTGCCGAAGGGCTTTTATGATAAAGCGGATCTGATCGCGCAGGCTTGCCTCCGTATCTTCGCCGTGTTGAACGGAGTGTTCGATCAGAATCGGATGGAAGAACGGCATGAACGCGAACTTGACTGCTCGCGCGGCTTCCGCAGCTTCTTCAACCCTGAACTCGCCCGCTTCTATGCCCTCGCGTATGATCGCCTCGAAGATCGTCACCAGCCGCTCAGTATGCAACTTAATGATCGCCCAGTTCTCTCGCGTGGCGTCGGCAATCAGGTCATGCATGTACTTTGCCTTGACCGACGTCGTCTTGTTGTGGCGGTGAACGGCGGTCAGGAGCTGGTCGAGTTTCTCCGTGGCCGGCGCGTTTGTGTGTGCGATCGCAACGGCGATGTCGGCAACCTCGTTCATGAGACGCCTGCAGATGGACTCGTTGATCGCATCCCTGGAGGGAAAGAACCGATAGATGTTCGCCGGGCTCATGCCGAGTTCGGCGGCAATGTCGGCCACCGAAGTCCTGTGGTAACCCACGCGGCGAAACTGTTTCTCCGCCGCTTCCAGGATTCTCGCGCGCGCCTCGTCGGAATCTTTTCCCGTTTGGACCGGACGGTTCATCGAATTCAGCGAGCTTTATTCGGCAGCCAATGCTGGTCGTAACTCCGGCTGCTCCGACGAATTATGATGGACCCGATCTGCAGTGGGCTTGATCCGAAACCACACAGCATAAAGCGCAGGAAGGAACAGCAGGATCAGCACCGTGCCGACCGCAGTGCCGCCGATCAGGGTGTAGGCCATCGATCCCCAGAACACGGAGTGCGTGAGGGGAATGAAGGCCAGCACGGCGGCAAGTGCCGTCAGGATTACGGGCCGCGTGCGCTGCACGGTCGCCTCGATGACCGCGTGATAGTCGTCTAGTCCTGCCGCACGGTTGTCGTTGATCTGTTCGGTCAGGATCAGCGTATTGCGCATCAGGATGCCGGCCAGCCCTATCAGGCCCAGTATGGCGTTGAAGCCGAAGGGCTGGTTGAAGGTCAGCAACATGGGCACGACGCCCACAAGGCCGAGCGGTGCCGTCAGCATGACCAGAGCCATCGTTGAGAACGACCGCACCTGTAGCATGATGACGATCAGCGTGGCGGCGATCATGGCCGGGAAGACCAGAAAAAGCGCTGAATTCGCTTTGCCAGCCTCCTCGATCGATCCACCCATTTCGATGCGATAGCCGACAGGAAGGGACGCGATTAGTGGCTCAAGCGCCGTCTTGATCTCCTTGGAAACCTCTGGAGGCTGGGTCGCCTCATTGATGTGCGAGCGGATCGTAATGACAGGCGTGCGATCGCGACGCTTCAGAATCGGCTCTTCAAGTCGGAGTTCGGAATGGCCGACCTGGTCGAGCGGAATCGAGCGGCCGTCCCGGCTCATCAACGAGAAATCGGCCAGACGCGTCGGATCCAGCCGCTCTCCGCCCGCGCTACGTGCCACGATGGGAACGTTGCGGATGTCCTCGCGAACCTGCGTTACCGTGATGCCCGTGAGAAGGAACTGAAGTTGCCGGCCCACCTCGGCTGGCGAAAGGCCGATGAGGTTCAGTCGGTCCTGATCCGGAATGAAGCGGAGCACGGGCGTGCGATTACCCCAGTCGCGATTCGCCTGCCGCACATCGGGAACGCCACGCATGATCTCGAGAGCCTTGTCAGAGATCGCGTACAGTTGCGCGGGGTCGGGTCCCATGACCCGAAACTCCACCGGGAACGGTGTGTAGGGTCCGAACACAAGCTGGGCGACGCGGACATAGGCCTCAGGCGCCAGCCCTTGTGACACCGCCTGTCGGAGCCGGTGCTTCAAGGCCTCGCGCGCCTCCGCGTCGGGCGTCAGCACGACGATCTTGGCGAAGGCAGGATCAGGCAGTTCCGGCGCCATCGCGAAGAAGAAGCGAGGAGCGCCCTGACCGACATAGCTGGTGACGATCTTCGCCTCAGGCTGATCGTGCAGCCAACCTTCGAGTTTCTCGACAGCGGCGGTCGTCGTCTCAATGCTGGTGCCTTCCGGCAGGCGAACCTCCACCAGCACTTCGGGGCGGTCGGATGTCGGGAAGAACTGCTGTTTGAGGGCGCCCATCCCGGCACCGGAGAGCGCGAACACGATGGCGACGATGCCGACGGTCAAGAACTTGTGGCGCACGGCGAACGTGATGAGCCGCCGTAAGCGCCGATAGTTCGGCGTGTCGTAGATCGCATGGTGACCGCCCTCAATCGGTTTGATCGCGGGCAGCATCTTGACGCCAAGATAGGGCGTGAAGACCACCGCAACGATCCACGAGACGATGAGAGCGAACCCGAGGACCCAGAAGATGTTGCCGGCATATTCGCCGGCCGTCGAGCGCGCGAAGCCCACGGGCAGAAAGCCGGCGACCGTCACGAGTGTTCCCGACAGCATCGGTGCCGCGGTGTGGCTCCAGGCATAGGCGGCCGCCTTGATGCGGTCCATGCCCTCTTCCATCTTCACCACCATCACCTCGATGGCGATGATGGCGTCGTCGACGAGGAGGCCAAGCGCCAGAATGAGAGCGCCGAGCGTGATGCGGTCGAAGAACCGGCCCGTTTCCAGCATGATAAGGAATACGACGGCAAGCGTCAGAGGGACCGCGGCCGCCACGACCATACCGACGCGCCAGCCGAGGCTGAGCAGACTCACCAGCAGCACCACGCTGAGTGCCATGGCGAACTTCATCATGAATTCGTCAACGGCAGACGTGATGTTGACGGCCTGATCGGTCACCTTGTCGAGCGTCATCCCGAGCGGCAATGTCCGTGCGATTGCTGCGGACCTCTCTTCCAGATGCTTGCCGAGCGCGAGGCCATTCCAGCCTTCCTGCATGACCGCCGCAAGCATGATTGTGGGCTCACCCTGGTGTCGGATGATGTAGGTGGGCGGATCCTCGTAGCCGCGGCGGACCTCGGCGATGTCGGAGAGCTTGAGCGTTCGCCCCCCGGCGACGATCGGCGTATCGGCGATCGCCTGGACACTGTCATAGGCACCGTCGAGCCGGATGAAGATTTGCGGGCCCTTGGTGTCGATCGAGCCTGCCGGGGTGACCGTGTTCTGCCGCTGCAAGGCAGCTACGATATCCTGCGCCGACACGCCGAGCGTCGCCAGCTTGGCAAAGGAGAACTCGACGAATATCTGCTCGGGACGTTCGCCGAGGATGTTGATTTTCTTGACGCCGGGCACATGCAGGAGGTCCTGGCGGATCACCTCGGCCTTCCTGGCGAGCTCGCGCATCGGCATGCCCCTGGCCTTGAGGGCATAGAGAGCGAAGCTCACGTCCGAATATTCGTCGTTGATGAAAGGACCAAGCACGCCGGGCGGCAGGTTGCGCACTTCATCTCCGAGCTTCTTCCGGGCCTGATAAAACTCCTCCTGCACAGCGGATGGCGGCGTGCTGTCCTTCAGCGTGACGGTCAGATACGCATAACCTGGCCGTGTGGTCGTCTCGACCCGGTCGTACCAGGTCAGCTCCTGAAGCCGCTTCTCCAAGGGTTCGGCAACGAGGTCCCGCATCTCGCGCGCCGTCGCGCCCGGCCACACCGTCGTGACCGTCAGGGTCTTAATCGTGAAGTTAGGGTCCTCCGCGCGCCCGAGCATCAGGAATGCGTACGCGCCCGCAGCGGCCAGCAGGATGATGAAGAACAGGGTGACGGCACGTTCGCGTACAGCGATCGCGGAAAGATTGAAGCGCATCAGTTGCTCCTGACCTGAGCGGCGGTCCTGACGCGAGCGCCCTCCTGCAGGAGATGAGCGCCGAGCGAAACAACGGAATCATCAGAGCTCAGTCCGGAGATCACGGCGGCTTCGCTCGTCACACGTGCAAGCTTGATGGGTCGAAAGTGCACGGTTGAGCTCGCGCTGTCGAAGACCCAGACGCCGGTCGTTCTGCCGTCATCGAGCACGGCTCCCAGCGGCACCTGGACTTCCGGCTGATTCTCCTGGCTTGCAAGCCGAATGGTGACGGTCGCGCCAAGCGGTGCCGCCGCAGCCTCGCCGTCCAGCACATAGCGGGCCTCATAGGTGCGGGTCTGGGCATCGGCGGAGTCCGACAATTGCCGAAGATGCGCCGTATAGTGCTGGCCATCGCTGCCATACAGGCTCGCCTCAGCCACCGAGCCGATCGCCGGACGAATGGTTTCAGGAAGCGCGACCACCGCTTCGCGGGGACCAGCCTGGGCAAGCCTGACGACGGTCTGGCCGGCAGAGACAACTTGTCCTGGCTCACCAAGCGTTTGCATGACCGTTCCGTCCGCATCCGCCACCAGGACAGAATATGTCGCCTGGTTCTCGGCCACCTTGGCCTCGGCTTCCGCCGCAGCGAGTTGTGCGTTGGCTGTATCCGACGCGGCCTTCGCCTGCTCGTAGCGCTGTTTGGGAGTCCATCCGTCGTTGACCAGGTTGGCGTATCGTCGCTCGTCAGCTTCCGTCTGAACGACTGTTGCGCGCGCCGCGGCGACCGCGTTGCGCTTCGCCGTAAGCGCAAGGCGGAGGTCGGTTTCATCGATTCGCATCAGCGGCTGCCCGGCTTTGACCTGCTCACCAACATTCACGAGCCGCTCGACGATCTTACCGGCGACGCGAAAGCCAAGGTTGCTTTCCACCCTCGCGCCGATCGTACCTGTGAAGCCGCGTTCGGATCCGCTCACTCGCGCTGCGGTCACCAGGCTGACCATCGGCGGGTCCTGTCTCGGGTCACGCGCCGCGGAGGCTTCTTGACCAGGAATGGCAAGAGTAGCGAAGACGGCTGCTCCGGACGCCGCGACAAGGACACCTGCCAAGACCACAAGTCTGCTCTTTTTCATCGCCGTCTCCATGCCACTTAGCTTTCGTTCGAACTCTATAATCAAATAGAGTTCGTTCGCAATCTAAATTAGTTCTCTAACGGGAATGTGATTGCCGAAAACCGGTCATTTCGGCCGTTCAGGACGGTAAATCCGGCCATGCACCTTGATAGATTGCATTCGAACGCTATTTGAGATATAGAGTTCGAACGAAATCCAAATGGAGGTCCAAGATGCGAGTGAGTCGCATTCAGGCTGCGGAGAACCGCCAGACCGTGATCAACGTGGCCAGCCGCCTCTTCAGGGAGCGCGGCTTTGATGGCATCGGGCTCAAGGATCTGATGGAGGGGGCCGGACTAACCCAAGGCGCCTTCTACAAGCAGTTCGAGTCCAAGGAGGATTTGGCGGCACAGGCGTCCAGACGCGCATTGGAGAGCGCTTCCCAACGCTGGTCCTCCGCGATCGCGGAGAATCCTGATGATCCGCTTGGCGCGGTGGTCGCGTTCTATCTGAGTGCGGGCCATCGCGAAGAAAAACTGGACGGCTGCCCCGTCGTGGCGCTCGGCTCTGACGCCGCCAGGCAGGGGCCCGGCGTGAAAGCTGCGTTCGAAGAGGGCATCAAGGCGTATCTCGAAGTCCTCGGCCCCTTGCTTCCCAAGACCGACGGCGAGGATTTCAACAGGAAGGCCATGGTCGTTCTGTCGACAATGGTCGGCGCCATGACGCTATCGCGCGCCGTCAACGACCCGGATCTCGCTCAGGCCTTTCAGAATGCGGCCGTCGAACACGTTCGCGAAGCCGCTGCCGCTTGAAGATCGCCCCCTCAGAGCACAGAGAACTCAGCGTGACTGAACTCAAACCAAGTTTGCTGAAAATATCGGACAAGCTAAGCGTACGTTTTCAAAAGAGCGGCAGCGGGCCTGCGTTGCTCCTCTTGCATACAATCCGCACTCAGCTCGAATATTTCCGGAGTCTTGCGCCGCTCCTCGCGACATCGCACACCGTGTACGCTCTTGACCTTCCGGGACACGGACACTCACCAATAGATCCAAGCGCGAACTTCGACGAACCTTACTTTAGGCAAGCCGTCATTCGCTTCATTGAAGAACTAAACCTCTCTGAGGTGACGCTTGTTGGCGAGTCGATCGGCGGCGCATTGGTCCTCACGGTAGCGGCCTCCCTTCCACACCGCGTGAAGCGGGTCTATGCGATCAACCCCTACGACTATGAGACGCGCTACGGCGACGGCATTCGGCGTGGCAACTGGCTCGCCAACTTCATCATCGGAAGCTTGCAGATCCCGGTGCTCGGTGCGGTGAATGCGTCGCTCGAAAACAAGATGATCCTAGGCAAGATCATGGGCGGCGGATATCGCGACCCGCGCAAACTGCCGGCCGATCTGCTCGCCGAGTTCGACGAAGTCGCCCACCGCCCGGGATACAAGCGGATCGCACGCAAGGTGCTGGCAGGCTGGCGATCCTGGAGCAAGGCACGCGATTACTATCAGCAGATTTCGGCCCCAGTAACCCTCATTTATGGCGACAGCGATTGGTCTCGGCCAAATGAACGCGAACGCACGCGGTCTCTGATTCCTGCCGCGCAAATGGTGAGGATCAAGAACACGGGGCACTTCTCCGCTGTCGAGAATCCGTCGGAGCTGGCTCGCGTAATAATGGCGACAGACTCAGCGCAATGATCGAACACAGGAGTGGACAGCGATGTTCAAGCGCTTTTGGCAGAGCATAAATGAATGGGCCGACGCAATCAGCATGGACGATCCGCGCGGCGACTACATGTTCAGTCTGGAAGATCGCGTCGCAAAGCTCGAGCGCGAGGTTGAGTGTCTTCAGATCCAGTTTCAAACGACACCGGCGGGGTCGCCGGACGACCGTGTCCATCTGTTGCAATCTTGAACGCCGCTGGTTCGGCGAGGGCGCTGTCGCGATCTAGTCTTTCATCACCGCTCGAAGAGTTTCAAGGAAGTTGCGGTGATCCTGAGTCCCCAATAGAATGATAATTATCATTTAATGTGCATACTGGCTTCGGCAGACTTCCATGGGAGGAGAGAAATGCGCAAGACTGGAACACACAACTTTCCGGCAATTGATCGTGTGATCTATGGCAAAGCCGCCTCCGAAGCCGTCAAAGAAGAGGCGGAGCGGCTCACAGCAAAGCGCGTCTTCCTCATCGTTAGCCGGACCTTGAATTCCAAGACTGACGAGATCGAGAAAATCCGCAACACGCTCGGCGACAAACATGCAGCGACCTTTGACGGGATTGCGCAGCACACGACGCGCAAGCAAGCAGGCGAGGTGGCCTTCCATGCGAAGGAGGCGCGCGCCGACCTGGTCGTGGCCGTTGGCGGCGGTTCTGCCGTCGATCTCGCCAAGATCGTCGTCATGGCCATGGAGCACGATATCCGCGACGAAGCGGGGTTCGATCCCTTTCCGATGGGTCCGGGCGTGAGCCAATCTCCCTTCCGGTCGCCGAGAATCCGGCAGATCGCGGTGCCATCCACGCTGAATGGCGGCGAATACAACGCCGCAGCGCTCGTCACCGATGAGCGCCAGAGGCTGAAGCAGATTTTCTTTCATCCTCAAATGATGCCGGTGTCGATCGTTCTCGACCCTGCCCTCACGCTTCATACGCCTTCAAAACTCTGGATGGGATCGGGCACACGCTCGATAGATCACGGCATAGAAGCATTGTGCTCGCCGGCCGGCACTCCCTTGGCTGACGAGGTGGTCCTGGCGGGCATCAGCACTCTGCGTCAAGGAATGCTCCGGACCTTGGAGAAACCAGACGATTTGGAGGCGCGCCGACTATCTCAATACGGCTCATGGCTCGCGTCCTTTGGACTGCAAGCACGCATTCCCATGGGCGCAAGTCACGGGATCGGCCACGTGCTTGGCGGCAGCTTCGACGTTCCCCACTACTATTGCACGCCCGTCATCATGTCGAGCCTTCTTCGCTACAATAAGCCATTCACCGAAGATGCGCAGAAGCGTTTAGCGGCGGCTCTGGGTGCTCCGAGTGACGATGCGGCAGACGCCTTTGCGCAATTCACCCGCACGCTTGGACTACCTGGCCGACTCGCTGATGTCGGCATCGGCGAAGACAAGTTCGATCAGATCAGCAAGATCTGCTATCAATCATCGCTTCGTAAAGGCCAATCCGCGTCCTTTCAAAGACGAAGCCGACATCGTCGATCTGCTGCGAATGGCCGCTTAGCTCTAGCAGCGGGAAAATTCGTCACTGGAAGAAATCGCGGCTGACCGAATTCCGCATCGGCTTGCCGGCTTGAGCGGACTAGTCACCTCGAAGGTCATGTGATCATGCGTCGTATCGTCGTTACGGGACTGGGGCTCATATCACCGCTAGGCTGCGGCAGTGAGCTCGCATGGTCGCGGCTTCTCTCGGCCTGTTCAGGCCTCGCCGCGCTCCCGGAATGGGCGGCTGTCCTTCCCGCACGAGTCGCCGGAATTGTTCCGACGAAATGCAACGACGCAGACGGCGGCTTCGATCCGGATCTGGTCGCTCCTCCCAAGGATCAGCGGAGAATGGATCGCTTCATCCTGTTCGCGCTTGCAGCCGCATCCGAGGCCATTGAACAGGCAGCATGGATCCCTTCAGACGCGCATTCGATGGAGCGCACGGCAACCGTGATCGCATCCGGCATCGGAGGCTTTCCGGCGATCGTCGAGGCGGTTCGCACCACCGATCAGCGCGGCGTCCGGCGCCTCTCGCCTTTCACCGTGCCGTCCTTCTTGGCAAATCTCGCGGCCGGCCACATCTCGATCCGCTACGGCTTCAAGGGACCGGTCGGTACACCGGTCACCGCCTGCGCCGCAAGCGTGCAGGCGATCGGCGATGCCGCACGCCTCATCCGGGCCGGAGAAGCCGACGTTGCGATCTGCGGCGGCTCGGAAGCCTGCATCGATCTGGTGAGCCTCGGCGGCTTCACCGCCGCCCGGGCGCTTTCAACGAGCTTCAACGAAACGCCGGCGCGTGCGTCGCGCCCCTTCGACCGCGACCGCGATGGCTTCGTCATGGGCGAAGGCGCCGGTATCCTCGTCGTTGAAGAGCTGGAGCATGCGATCCGCCGCGACGCCAAACCGCTCGCCGAAATCGTCGGCTATGGCACGACGGCCGATGCCCACCACATCACATCAGGACCTGAGGACGGCGACGGTGCGCGCCGTGCCATGGAAGGCGCGTTGCGGCAGGCCAGCCTCAAGCCTGGTGACATCCAGCATCTCAACGCCCATTCCACCTCGACGCCTGTTGGAGATATTTCCGAGTTGGAAGCGATCAAAGCCGTCTTCGGCCGCGACGGAAAAATTGCCGTGAGCGCGACCAAATCGGCAACGGGACATCTGCTCGGCGCGGCCGGCGGGGCCGAAGCGATCTTTACGATCCTCGCGCTAAGAGACCAGGTGGCACCGCCCACTCTCAATCTCGACCGTGCCGACAAGGCGGCCGAAGGCGTCGACATCGTGGGCCGCGAGGCGAGGCGCATGCCCATGGAGCATGCGATTTCGAATGGATTCGGATTCGGAGGCGTCAACGCCAGCGTCATCTTTCGGCGTTGGCAATGAGCGAGTCCCTGCCATGGCCGACGCAAGTCTTCGCACGAGCAACCCATGCCCTAGGACTTCTATCATGCAATCGCGTCGAAAGGTGATGAAGGCCGGCCAATCGCGATGCTGAGCTTTACACGATCCACCCTACCTACACGTCGCCCGTCGAGATGTTTGATCGTGTTCGAGATCCGGCCGATCCCTGATGTGCTTTCCGCCCCGCTCTAGGCGTTTTGGTATTCCTGCATCGTTTGATCGACGATTTTCGCAACCGTCAGGACTTTTCGCACGCCTGACACCGAATGGCCGGCACTTTTGAGACCCGTCCACCTGCGCGGACCGCTCGCCCGCGAACCATAGCACTGCCTCGCTTCGGCTTCGGAAACTGCTTCATCGAGCCTGTCGGGATCCAGTCCGGCCGCCACGATCGACAGACGAAGATAGCTGCCCCAAAGGCCATTGTGTCATTCGGCCTGCAATATTGGACGCCGATCCCCCGGCTTAGGGGGCGCATTGCCTCATCGAGAATGTTACCGGAGGATTCCGCGCCGATGACTGGGGCAGCGTCACCGAATCAGGTCGGTG
>NZ_JBANBK010000099.1:0-28242 GCF_053572325.1 Bradyrhizobium sp. UFLA05-112
TCACTCTGGCGCAGAGCCCACCAAGCCGCAGCCCAGCGAGCTCACCTCAAGACAAAACGGCAACTGTAATGCTAGGACAGCCGATGCAGTCCGGCTCTGCCGCCTTGACCGACAAGTTTTTGAGCGCGCACCGCAGGATTCGTTTTAATTCTCTAGCCTTGCGAATCCATCAGCGTGATTGTGATCTGTGCCGCTCGAAAGCATAGACCGGATTAATTCCGCAATAAGCGTCTGTACCGGACGCGCTGGCCATGCATTGGCCATAGCTCGAGAACTGGCAGTTGCCCGGATATCCCCAGATGCGCCCTTGCAGGCAATAAACGTCTTGTCGAGCGGCGGGCATGTATCCCGAACGATCACGCGGAGCGGCGATCGAACGCGACCCAGAGCCAACGAGCATGGGGACTGTGAGGATAACAACTAACAAGAGAAAGTAGCGCATGGGACTCTCCTGTCTAACTTAACTTTGGCGAAGCTAACGGATCCGACTTGAGTTTTCTTGATCTCAGTCAATCCTTAGCCACCCTTTGCCGGCCCCAACCTGAAGCCGCATGGCGCAAACGCTACTGTGACTTCAAATGAAGACAAAGGCGAGCAGGCTCGAGCAGAGCAACGCAAGGCCCGTCGCGGTCAGCGCCAGCAGGCTACCGGAAATAAGGTCGTGATTGTTCATTTATTAGCCCTCAATTGCACAGCAAGAGGGAAGGCGGTGCCGTGGTTTGCCCGGTCGACCGCGTGATAATCAATGATTATATTCGAATCCGGCGCAATAATCCTGCTGTTGCCGGCAGGAGGTGCAGTTTTTCTGCGCGATCTGCGGACGGTTTGCCGTCTTACGACGAGACCGACGAGAATCGAGTTTGAGAACTTTGCAGGAGCTGGCCAATCAAACACCTGGCCTTTCCGTGCTAATATTGTTCAGGCCTCTATTCAACGCAGGATGCTATAAGTATCCCAATTTCGATACAGCTTCCGGAATGACTTCTTCGAATGCGCAGGCTCCTACTTTTCATTATGGCATTTGCAATCATGGTGGCGGCACGGGGCCGCCACCAAGATCCTTTCGTGCCCCGCGCGACCGAATCCATGCCACCGGTCAACGTGCCCTAGCCGGATCTGTGCGACCGCAGCGTTCCGAACTTGCATGCCTGAGCCTCAGCAGATGCGCGGCAGTTGCTCGCCCGATAGCCAGTCGACGATGCAGCCGCCGCCAAAGCTGGTCGCCATCTGTACGAAACGGTGGTTATCGGCAATTGCCTCGCCGATGTCGGCGGCATCGGAGCCGAGGGGATGCGCCCGCATGGCAGCGAGCACGGCATTGGCGACCTCGGGTGACACGATCGCAACCAGCTTGCCTTCATTGGCGACATGGAGCGGATCGAGCCCCAAAAGCTCACAAGCAGCGGTCACGCCGGGCTTCACCGGAATTGCCTCTTCCTGCAAGCGAAATCCGAGGTCGGATTGCTGGGCGATCTCGTTCAGGCTGGCGGCAAGCCCGCCGCGCGTGGGGTCGCGCATCAGACGGATGCCGTGACCTCCGACCTCAACCATCTTCACGACGAGGTCGGCCAACGCCGCTGAATCCGATACGATCTCGGTGTCAAAAGCGAGGTTCCGCCGCTTGGACATGATGGCAACGCCATGATCGCCGAGCGTACCCGAGATCAGCACGCGGTCTCCGACGCGCGCGTTCTGCGCGGAGAGATCGAGCCCGTCAGGCACCACACCGACGCCAGCTGTCGAGATGAACAGGCCGTCGGCCTTGCCGCGCTCGACTACCTTGGTGTCGCCAGTGATGATGTGGACGCCGGCCGATCGCGCTGCTTTTCCCATGGACTCGGCGATCATCTTGAGGTCGGAGAAACAAAACCCCTCCTCGATGATGAAGCTCGCGGCCAGGTAAAGCGGCCGCGCCCCGGCCATTGCGATGTCGTTGACCGTGCCGTGCACGGCCAGCGAACCGATATTTCCGCCCGGAAAGAACAGTGGCGAAACGACGTAGCCATCGGTCGTCATCACCATACGCCCGGCCCTGACGTCGAAGGCCGACTGATCATTGCCGCGTGCCAGCCATTCATTGCCGAAGGCCTCGTGGAACAGCCCCGAAATCAGCTGTGCCATCGCACGGCCGCCGGCGCCGTGAGATAGGTCGATGCAGCCGTTCCTGATATCGAGCTTGCGCTGATGTTCTCTCATGACGCTCGTCTCTGCCGATGATCGCGGAAGCGACCGTAGGTCCAATGCGCAGAGCAGGTGCCTTCGGAGGAGACCATGCAGGATCCCATCGGCGTGTCCGGCGTGCAGACCGTCCCGAACAGCTTGCAATCCATCGGCTTCTTCACCCCGCGCAAAATGGCGCCGCATTCACAGGCCAGATTGTCGGCAACGCACAGCTCGCGCATGTCGAAGCGTACCTCCGCATCGTATACGGCGTACGCGCGGTTCAGCTTCAGCCCGCTGTAGGGAACTTGACCGAGCCCGCGCCATTCGAACCGGTCTCGCAGCTCGAAAATGTTGGAGATCTCCTCTTTGGCGCGCAGATTGCCGTCGCGGGTCACCGCGCGGCGATACTGGTTTTCCACTTCGTGGCGATGATCGTTGACTTGCCGGACCAGCATCAGGATGGCCTGCATCATGTCGAGCGGCTCGAAACCGGCGATCACGATCGGCTTGCCGAACTCCTTCGCGAAAAACTCGTAAGGCGCCGTACCGATGATGGTCGAGACGTGGGCCGGCCCGAGGAAACCGTCGATATTGACGCGGCCGATATTGCGGATGTCGGGGCTCTCCAGAATGTTCTGCATCGCCGGCGGCGTCAGCACGTGGTTGCAGAACACGCTGAAGTTCGAAAGCTGCTTTTTTTTGGCCAGACGTATCATGACGGCCGTCGGTGGCGTCGTGGTCTCAAAGCCGATGGCGAAGAACACGAGCTCGCGGGTCGGGTTCTCCTCTGTGATCCGGATCGCATCGATGGTGGAATAGACCACGCGGATATCAGCGCCGCGGGCCTTTGCCTTTAGCAGTGAAGTACCTTGCGAGCCCGGCACACGCATCAGGTCGCCATAAACGCACAGGATGACCTCGGGCCGCTCGGCGAGCCGGATCGCCATGTCGATCCGTCCTGCCGGCAGCACGCAGACCGGGCAGCCGGGGCCGTGGATCATCCGCACATTGCTCGGCAGCATGTCCTCGAGGCCATAGCGCGAGATCGCATGCGTATGGCCGCCGCAAAATTCCATGAAACGATAGGCTCTTTCCGGAACGGCCTCGGCGCAGATGGCCTTCGCCAGGCCAAGCGCGATCGCCTTGTCGCGAAACTCGTCGACATACTTCATTGCGCGGCGCCCTGCACATCGATGCTGAACTCGCGCAGAAGGTCGAGCGTGCGTCTCGCTTCTTCCGGATCGATCTTGGTCAGAGCGTAGCCGACGTGGATGATCACGTATTCGCCAATGGCGATATCCTCGATCAGCGCTACGGATATCGCCTTGCTAACGCCGTCGATGGAGACCACGGCCATGTCGTCAGCAAGAAGCTTCGTGATCTCAGCGGGTATGGCGAGACACATCAGACGCTTCCTTCCAGGCCTTGGTGTTCGAGCAGCGACAGGGCCGCGATCCAAGCCTGCCCGAGGCTCAGGCCGCCATCATTGGGTGGCACCTGGCGTGGAAGCAATGGCTTGAGACCGGCGGCAAGACAGCCGCGCTCGATCTGCTGGGCCAGGATGGCATTAAGGAAGCAGCCGCCGCTCAGAGTGATGGTCGTGAGGCCGGTCTGCTGCACCGCACGCGCGATCCAGTCAACACAAGCGACGGCAAACGTGCCGTGGAAGAGCTCGGCTCCTTCCGTCGGATCGAGCGTATTGGCGCTGAGGTAATCAAGCAGCGGATGCATTGACAGCACGCCATCCTTGATCCCCCAGCCACCGTCC
Organism: Bradyrhizobium sp. UFLA05-112; assembly: GCF_053572325.1. Classification (NCBI taxonomy): domain Bacteria; kingdom Pseudomonadati; phylum Pseudomonadota; class Alphaproteobacteria; order Hyphomicrobiales; family Nitrobacteraceae; genus Bradyrhizobium; species Bradyrhizobium sp. UFLA05-112. The sequence continues at coordinate 3,932 of NZ_JBANBK010000099.1, forward strand.
GCAACGCGGGAGCTGCGCACGGGGGCCTCCAGCTTCAATGCCGCCTCGCCCTCATAGCTCTGAACGGAGGAGAGACCGAGCAGTCCTGCCGCAGCGTCGAATAGCCGGCCGGCGCTGGTCGTCACGGGCACGTCGGATTGGTTGAGCAACGCGGAGAGGCTCTCGGCCTGCGGTCGGCTAGCGAACCGGCGCGGAATCACCTCGCCGCGCCCCAGGGAATGCAGCACGCTCGCCGCCATTCGCCACGGCTCACGGGCAGCGCGGTCGCCACCAGGCATCTTCAGCGGCGCCAGATGTCCGATCCGCTGGAAGCGCGCTCCTTCGCAGAGCAGGAGCTCCCCGCCCCAATTGCCACCATCGCTTCCATAACCGAAGCCGTCGAGCACAAGCGCGAGCGCCGATCCCTCGATACCGTGCTCCGCCATCACCGAGGCAGCATGGGCATGATGATGCTGGACCGCAATCAGCCGCTGCCCGCTCGCTTGGGCAAAGCGGGTCGATGCCATATTGGGATGCTGGTCATGTGCGATAACCACGGGCTCGACGCCCAGTGTCGAGGTCAGGTGCCGCACCGTTTCCTCAAAGAAGCGGATCCCTTGCCGGGTGTCGAGATCGCCGATGTGCTGGGAGACGAATGCCTCATCGCCGCGCGTGACCGCAACGGTCGACTTCAAAGCGCCGCCGACGGCGAGCACGGGCGGCACTGACCGCGCAAGCCGGACCGGTTCGGGAACATACCCTCGAGCCCGGCGGACGAACTGCGTCCGTCCTGCCGCAACCGACGCAACGGAATCGTCTACGCGGGTTACGATGTCGCGATCATGGGTGACGATGAGATCCGCAATGGCAACAAGGCGCTGTTCTGCCTCCCGGTTGTCGATCAAAAGCGGCTCGCCACCAGGATTGGCGCTGGTCGTCACCATGACCCAGCTTCCGTCTTTGCGCAGATACCTCGAATTCAGCGCATGGAACACCAGATGTTGCAGCGGCGCGACCGGCAGCATGACGCCGATTCGCGATAGCTCCGGCGCGATAGCACGTGCAAGCCGAAGGCGTGACGTCATCAGCACGATCGGCCGCGGCGTAGATTCCAGCAGGGCAAGCTCAGCCTTATTGGCTTCGGCGATCTCCGAGACCGCATCCACGAAGCCGACCATGACGGCAAAAGGCTTCTGGTCCCGCTGCTTCCGCCGCCGCAGGCACTGCACGACGTCATCGTCGCGGGCGTCGCAGACGAGCTGATAGCCGCCGAGCCCCTTGATCGCGACGATCTTGCCCGCGGCGACCGCGGCTGCGACCTCCTCCACGCCATGGCTGAGCCTCGGACCGCATTGCGGGCAGGCGATCGCCGCGGCATGGAATCGCCGGCTCGTGGGATCGGCATAGTCGCTTGCGCAGGCCGCGCACATGGCGAAATGCTTCATCGTCGTGGTCGAGCGATCATAGGGTAGCCGCTCGGAGATGGTGTAGCGCGGCCCGCAATGAGTGCAATTGATGAAGGGATAAAGGTGGAAGCGGCTGCTGGGATCGAACAGCTCGCTCAGGCACTGCGGACAGGTCGCGGCGTCCGCGACCATCCGCGTCGACACCTTGCCCTGCTCGCTGGCACGGATGCTGAATTCGTCGCTCAAGACAGCACCGATGCTCTGGACGGAAATCTCATCGATCCGCGCGAGCGGCGGCTTTTCCGCCGGCAGCGCGGCGACGAAATCAGACACGCGCTCGCCCTCGACCTCGATCACCACGCCGTGTGGATCGTTAGCGACGAAGCCGCCGAGGTGATAGCGTGCGGCGAGGCCGTAGACATATGGACGAAAGCCGACGCCCTGCACGGCGCCGCGCACATGCAGGCGCAGTCGCTGTCCGCTCTGAGCCGTGGCCTCACCGTGCACGATCATCCCGCAGTGGCCAAATCGACCGGCGTCATCTTCGCCGCTTGCTTGCAGATCCAGGCATAGAATGCCGCGAACCCTTCACCGGTGCGCGCCGACACCGTCAGCACCTCGAGCCTGGGATTAACCCGCAGCGCGTATTCGATGGTCCTGGCGAGATCAAAATCGAGCACGGGGGCAAGATCGATTTTGTTGATCAGCAACAGGCACGAGACAGCGAACATGTCCGGATATTTGAGCGGCTTGTCTTCACCCTCGGTGGTCGATAACACCACGATCTTGCAGGCTTCGCCAAGATCGAAGGCGGCAGGACAGACGAGGTTGCCGACATTCTCGATAAAAAGGATGCCGCCGTTGAGCCGAGCCAGCCGGTCATAGGCCTCGTTCACCATCGCAGCATCGAGATGGCAACCCTTGCCGGTGTTGACCTGGATAGCCTGTACGCCGGTTGCGCGGATCCGCTCGGCATCGTTCGATGTCTGCTGATCGCCCTCAATTACTCCGATCGGAAAGCTGTCTTTCAATTCACAGACAGCGCGAACCAGCAGCGAGGTCTTGCCGGCGCCCGGGCTCGAAACCAGGTTGAACGTGAGCACATTGTCGGCATGGAAGCGTGCACGGTTCTCGTTGGCAAGCCTTTGATTCTTGCTCAGGATATTGCGCTCGACCTGTATGATACGATCGCTGCTCATGCCGGGCGCCTTCTGGCCAACCGGATTTGCGCCGCGATCGGGCAGCCCGACGTGGCCATGCCCATGATCACTGGCCGCACCATGGTGATGATCGAAATCGTGGCCAGGTCCATAAAGTTGATGATGACCACGATCAGGATGGTGATCATGCGCATGCTCGACGACCGACTTTCCGTCACCGCAGCCGCAAACCGTACACATTAGTCGACCTCCAGTTCCTTGACGCGCATTTCTTCCCCCCCGGTTACCTGCAATTGATGGCTGCCGCAGGAAGGACACGGCTCATAGCGTTGCCTGATCTCGACGCTCGTCGAGCAAGCCATGCACCAGGCTATTCCGGGCATCTCGACGATCTCGAGCCTGGCTCCTCGCGCGATGGTCCGCGCGGCGGCGGCTTCGAAGGAGAACGTCATAGCCGTCGGCGCGACATGGCTGAGCGCTCCGATCTCGAGGCATACCACTTTCACCCGGGAGAACGGGCGCTTACGCGCCTCTTCCTCGACGATGCCGATGATGCCTTCGCACAGCGCCATTTCATGCATGGTCCACCTCGCGGAATTCGAGTTTGAAATCGACGCATGGATCGAACGAGCCGACGAGGGCGCGCACCGCGTCCTGTCCGTGCCGGCCGCCGGCCAGCAGCGAGCCTTGCAGACTCTGGACCAGCGGCCCGCGCGCATGGAAATTCCATTCAGTGGGGGCCAGGAATTCGAAACGGGCGATGCAATCCTCGTCATCGAGAACAATGGCGTGGTAAAGTCGGCCGCGAGCGCATTCGACAGCTGCCGCACCCCTGCCGTTGCCGAGGCGATAGCTCTCGATAACGCCGTTTTCCGGCACTTTCTCGCTGCCCTCAAGCCAAACGCAAAGTCGGACTATCTCAGAAATCCGCGCCTTCAGGCGCTCGGCGGGACCGGCGTCTCGCGGCAGACACGCCCCACGCATAACCCGGCGCGCCCAAACGCCGGTCTCCGGAATCCGGCCGTGAAGATCGGGAGCCTCGGAGAAGGTCGGGCTGTCCGCCAGCATCCGCGTGACGACGTCAAGATCCTCGGCCGCCGACAGGAACGACGGCTTGATCATAGTAAGCGACAGCGAATTGCCTTTGAGGCTCGCAAGATGCATGGCCAGCGCGCTGCCGGTCGTCGGCGCCAGTTCCTCGCCCGTGATCCCCAATGTGTTGAGCCACGCTCTGATCTGCGACACGGCCTCGCCACGCGGTGGCTCCTCGTTGCCGCCGAGCGCGGTCGTCGCCAGCATCATGGCACGAACGACGGCGGCACTTCTGCTATCCAGCGCGAAGCGGCCGACGAAGAGGCCCCGCAACAGCTCAGTCAGGCGCTCGGCAACCACAACGGTGACACGGCGCCGGAGCGTCTCGGCAGACGGTCGTTCGCGATATGCGGCCTCGACCGCCGATAGGAATGCCACCTGATGGGCCGTCGCGCAGAGCGAGAACAGCCGCGGCAGCACGCCCGTCAGCGATGTGACCTGCTTTCCCGTAAACAGGCGCGCCAAAGGTGGCCGGCTGCGCGGCAGGATCGTGACGTCCGCGATGGTGCTGCCGGCGAGCCAGACGGTGATGTCGATCTCGTTGCTGAAGGCCAGGCTCATGCTTATGTGTGCCACTCCGTCAGAGCACCACGCAGGACGTTACGCCGATCGACGCGTTTGTTGCGAAGGCGCTGCGACGGACCGCCTCCTCGCCGTCGGGCCGCAGCATCGGCTCGGCCAGGGCGGCTTCCGCCGGTACCGACGCCACGTCGGTGACGGCGAACATCGGCGAGAGCAGCGAGCAGCTCGCGATCCGGTCGATGTCGGCGACCTCGCCGGAGGAGAATTCGATATTGCCGGCAGAAAAGCGGACACGCAGCGTCGAGCCGGCGACTTCCCGCGCAATTTCGCCCGCGGGAACCACGACAAGAGGGCACATGATGCCAAGGATCGTGCGGTTAACCAGGCGAAATCCGATCGGCGAAGCGCTAGGCGCGTCTGCCAACCGCTTACCCCGCGCCACCGCGTCGACTTCACTGGTGGCGGTTACTGCGTCAAACATCATGACTCGATCGCCCATGAGCTTGCATTTTTGGGGGCGTCACGATTGCGACAGTGCCAGTCCTCCGGCAACGCCGCGAAGGGCGTGCCGGGCGTTACCTGCACAAACTCGTTGCCGTGGGCGGGACCATAGACCGTCCAGCGGATGCCGCATTCCAGCCGCGTGCCGTCGGCAACTTCCTGGCGCACGGCAAGATTCTCGAACCCGTTCATTTGAAATAGGCCTCAATTATTTCCTCCAAGCGCGCGGCGGAATCCTGAAAATCCTCGTCGGCGGCAATCGTGACCACCGGCACGCTGCCCACCTCGAGCGTGTCGACGATGATCGCGTCCACGGCATTAAAGAACTGCACCGACCAGACATTGCGGATTCCGGTCGCAAGCACGCGACAGGTGCCGTAGCCGCGCGAGACGAGCTGGATCGGTCCGTTCTTGAGGGTCTCCTGGAGGAAGCTCATATCGAACGGGCTCATTGGCAGCAGCGTGAAATTGATGACTTGTGAGCGGATGCCGGGGCGCCAGGCCAGCGCGCGCTCGCGGATTTCGGCGAGCACCGGCAGCACGTTCATCGCCCCTTCCGGCGCGTGCCCGATCTCGAAATTCACAGCCGTCAGATCGATAGCCGTCCGTTTGACGATCTCGGGGATGGCGCCGACCTCGAGATATTCGGATGCCTCGTTCGTATCGAGCCGCACGCGCCAGATCCCGGCCAGCACCGATTCCTGGATTTGCGCCAGCGATCCGTCCGGCAGTGCGACGACGCCGGCCACCTCGCCTTCGCCGATCACATCCGCAATCAGCTTGCGTTCGAGATCGTTGAGATCGCCGAGTCGAAACAATCGTGTCGGCACATCGGTCTTTTGGCTGGCGATGGTGGCGGCGACCTTCGACAACAGCTCGACCGCGTTCGGGCAGCTCCTAGCCAGCTCCGCACTATCGAGTGACGCAAGCTTCGCCAAAGCGCCCGCTGCGGTCAGGCGGCCGCCCGCCGCCTCGAGCCTCTCCTCGCCGTAGATCGGCCGCTTCGCATGGTCGAGTGCTGTACAGAAGCCCACCTTCATACTTCGACACCCTGTAATCTAGGGTAGGGGACGACGGTTTCTACGACTACGACGGTGCTCCTGCGCGGTCGGCTCACGGGCGCGGAGATGCGGTCGAAATAGATCGACCGATCCCGGATTTTTGCGATCAGCCCAGGTATCTTCTTCCTGGCGAACAAAATCAGCATCAGATGAGTGCGTACGACAAAACGCTGAGCAAGCGCACTCGCGGCCTCTCGCGCGATCACCTCGCCACGCAGCGGCCCCTGAAACTCATTGATCAACTCGGGCCGAACGACGGCAACGTCGGTCGCTTCCGCAAGGCTTGCGTGCTCCCTCGCTGACGACAAGTCAGATATTCTCCTATGCATACGACGCCGCGTTTTCAGATGAAGGGGCGCTTGTCATGGACGGTTGAGAGTCATCTTTCTGGAACGGAGACTTGTCTTCCAACTTCGCGACAGTCTCCATCAAGCCGGTGCTTGTCGTGAGGCTCGTCCTGGAATGCCGAAGATGGTCATTGGTCAGGTCGATCCGGAGATGCTCGGGCAGGATCGGCTCGCGGCCGACCAGGTCGGCGAAAAAGCTGTCGCAATTCTCACCATTGAGCGCTGCGTCGATGCCTTCAATCGCATCGGCAATCAGCCTCGCCTCTTCATCGTCCAGAAGCCGAATTGCAGTATCGAGACAGACCAGCACCTTGGCATGGGTCGGCGGATTGGAGAGCAAGAGCACCGAGACACGCCGCCGTACGCCGCGAAACTCGCAAAGCGCCGAGATGCCGTCGGTTTCAATGACCGTCATTGGCAAACCAAGACACATCCGCGATGTCTCCGACAGCTTCAGGTCCGCCTCGTCTCGTAATGAAGGTGATCGATACCGTTGGCGAGCAACCACTCGGATTCACGTAACGGTGCGGTGCGTGGCGTTACCTCCACGCCCCACTCGGCTAGGATTTTGCAGGCAACTTCGACCGCAGGAGCGATCTGATTGCGTACCGCAGGTGTCAGGGGGCCACCCCAGTCCTCGAGGTCGAGCGGCTGACAGCCGATCAGCACGAGATCTTTCGGGCATTGTCCAAGGAGATCAGTTGCACTGATAACTTCCTGAAAAGTGGTATGATGCAGACTCATCTTCCTAGCGCCGGTGAAGCGCGGCACTTCCTTGTCGCGCACGAGCTTTAACTCTCCGGGCTTAAGGCCATAATCGATCGCGTCGAATACGATCAGGCAGTCAGATTCCTGAAGGTAGTTCACGAGCTGAAGCCCCTGCGTACCGCCGTCCAGAATGGTGACGTTGTCCGGCACGGCATAGCGGCGATGAAATTCTTCCACGGCTCGCACCCCAAAGCCTTCATCTGCCCAAAGAATGTTACCGATACCGAGCACTAGGACGCGCCTTGGCTGTTGACATGCCGGCCTCGGCCTGATCGCCCAAGAGTCACGGCGCTGACGTACACCCGAGATCATCGAGGAGATGATGCTCTGGCGCGACATGATGTCTTCGCGAATGACAGCATAGATGTGGACGATCAAGAATATGACCAGCGCCCACATGCCCAGATGGTGCCAAGTATGTACGTCCTGGCCGTTCGGCCAGACCGCGAAGACCCAGCCGAACAGCTTGTGCTGCCAGCTGTCGTTCCCGGCTCCTTCCGAATACAGGGCAAAGCCCGTGACAATCATGAAGGCCGCGACCAACGTGAAGCCCGAGAACATCGCGATGTGCGCCAGGGGATTATGGCCGACATACATCTTCGGCTCGCGCTCCAGGAAGGCGTACCAGCGGATCTCGTGCAGCACGTCCTTCCAAAACTGCTTGCGATGCATCGGAATGAAGAATATCTGCCGGGACTGGTAGTTGCCGGCGAAGGCCCACAGGATGCGGGCGAGAAAGAATACCGCGAGCACCTGCCCCGCCGCGAAATGCGCAAAGCGGATATAGCCCATCGCGAAGTTTTGGGACGTCTCGCGCGCGATCGTTGGGAGCGGTGCTCCGATCAGATAGCCGGTTACCATCAACGCGAGAATCGATAACGCATTCACCCAATGCCAGATCCGCACCGGCGCTTCGTAGACATAGACGGCCCGGGTGACGGTCTGCTCGCCGGCGGCATCGGTCGCGATCGCAACAAGGTCCCGCTCGGTTTCCGCGGGGCGCGCAACTGCATCCTTCATGGCGTTCCTTTCTCCCTTACCGGGCCTTGACCGTCGCCATTTCGCGGCCATCTGGCGACATCACGTGCGTCGAACAGGCAAGGCACGGATCGAAGGAGTGGATGGTGCGCAGGATCTCTAGCGGCTGCTCCAGATTCGCCATCGGCGTATCCACGAGCGAGGCTTCAAAAGCGCCGATATTGCCCTTGGGATCTCGCGGTGAGCCGTTCCAGGTGGTCGGCACCACGCACTGGTAGTTGTCGATTCTTGTTTCCTTGATCTTGATCCAATGCGCGAGCGCCCCGCGCGGGGCCTCCGCGAAACCAAAGCCCTTGGCCTCCTTCGGCCAGCTCTCCGGCTTCCACTTGTCGACATTTGCCGTCGAGGAGTCACCGGCTTTAATGCGCGCGACTAGCTTGTCCTGGAAGTAGCGCATCTGTCGCGCTGCCCATTCGCATTCCAGCGCGCGTGCCGCGGTGCGGCCGAGCGTGGAGAACAGCGCGGTAACGGGAAGACCAAGTGTCTTGAGCAGCTTCTCGGTCGGATCCTTGAACTCGGGGTTGTTCTGCGCATATCCGACGATGTAGCGGGCGAGCGGCCCGACTTCGACCGCATTGCCGCGCCAACGCGGCGCCTTGATCCAAGAATATTTGCCGCCCTCGTCGAGCTCCTTGATGTTGGTCTTGGTGCCCTTGGCGTTACGACCAAGCACATAGTTTGGCTCCGTGACGCCGTCCCAGGGATGCAGCCCCTGGGACTCGTCGGCATATTTGTACCAGGAGTGGGTGACGAACTCCTGAATCTGCTCGGGGTCCGCGTGGTCAATGGGCAGCACGTCATTGAGATTGCCGTTGATGATCACGCCCCGCGGCACCCTGAGGTTCTTCGCGGAATAGTCGTTGGCGTTCTCGGGGATGTCACCATAGGCCATCACACTCGTGCTGGAGAGGCCCCCGCCATAGAGCCAGTCCTTGTAGAATGAGCCGATCGTGAGGATGTCGGGCGAGTAGACCTTTTCGGCGAACTCGATGCAGCGGTCGACGACGGAAGAGACGAGGTTGAGCCGCTCCATGTTGATGGCACCGACCGCACCGGTGCCGTCGACGTTGATGGCGCAGGGCACGCCGCCGACCAGCCAGTTCGGATGTGGGTTCTTGCCGCCATAGATGGTGTGGATCTTGACAATCTCCCTTTGGAAATCGAGCGCTTCCAAATAATGCGCGAACACCATCAGGTTCGCTTCAGGCGGCAGCTTATAGGCGGCATGGCCCCAATAACCGTTCTTGAACGGTCCGAGCTGGCCGGACTCGACGAACTTCGTCAGCCGGATCTGGAGATCCTTGAAGTAACCGGGCGAGGACAACGGCCAGGACGAGACCGATTGCGCTAGCGCCGATGTTGCCTTCGGATCGGCCTTGAGCGCCGAGATCACGTCGACCCAGTCGAGTGCATGCAGGTGGTAAAAGTGCACGAGGTGGTCATGCATCTGGAGACAGAGCTGCATGATGTTGCGGATCGAGTTGGCGTTCTCCGGAATGGTGACGCCGAGCGCGTTCTCGACCGTGCGTACCGAGGTTAGCGCATGCGTTCCGGTGCAGACGCCGCAGATCCGCTCGGTAAAGGCCCAGGCGTCGCGCGGATCGCGCCCCTTCAGGATGGTCTCGATGCCGCGCCACATCGTGCCGGTGGAGACCGCGTTGCGGATCACGTTGTCGGAGTCGACATTGACCTCGACCCGCATATGTCCTTCGATTCGGGTCAGCGGATCGACGACGATGCGCTTGCCGGAATCGTCGAGTTTGAACCCGTTGGGTGTTTGGATGCCCATCGTTGCGTTTCGTGAGATCGATTATTGATGTTGGTTTGCGTCTTCGCGCTTGCTGGCGAGCTGTTTCACGGCCGTCACAGCCGCATGCGCCGCGACCGCAGCTCCAACCGCGCCCGCCGCAGCCATGCCGATCTGGTCGGCATTCTTCTCGATGCCGAACTGCTTGATGTTGGTGAGGCGGTCGTAGAACGACCCCTTGTCCCAGAAGCCGTCTTCCGAGCAGCCGATGCAGCCGTGTCCGGACTGGATCGGGAAGGAGATCCCGCCGTTCCAGCGCACCGTCGAGCAGGCGTTGTAGGTGGTCGGTCCCTTGCAGCCTATCTTATACAGGCAATATCCTTTGCGCGCCGCCTCATCGTCCCATTCTTCGACGAACTGGCCTGCGTTAAAATGCGACCTCCGGTAGCACTTGTCGTGGACGCGCTGCGAATAGAACATCTTTGGCCGGCCATGGCGATCGAGCTCCGGCAATTTGCCGAAGGTGGTGATGAAGGTGACGATGCCGGTCATCACCTCCGCAATCGGCGGGCATCCCGGTACTTTGATGACCGGCTTGTTGTTTATGACCCTGTCGATCGGGGTCGCCTGCGTCGGATTAGGCCTGGCCGCTTGCACACAGCCCCAGGAGGCGCAGGTACCCCAGGCAATGATCGCCATCGCGTCCTCGGCCATCGTCTTCAGTTTCTCGACAAACGGCTTGCCGCCGTGGATGCAGAACATGCCGCCCTCGTTCAGCGGCGGATTACCTTCAACCGCGAGCACATATCGGCCGCTGTACTTGGCGCGGGTATCCTCGAGGATCGCCTCGGCCTGATGTCCGGCTGCGGCCATAATGGTGTCGTCATAATCCAGCGAGATCATCGACAGAATGACATCCTTCACGAGGGGATGGGCAGAGCGGATGAAGCTCTCCGAGCAGCAGGTGCATTCGAGCCCGTGCATCCAGATCACCGGCATTCGTGGCTTTGTTTCGAGCGCAGTTGCAATGCGGCTAGCCGCCAGCGGTCCAAGCCCGAGGCTCGTCGCCGTCAGGGCGCAGAATTTGTGAAAGCTTCGACGCGTGATGCCCTGTCGCCTGATCACGCTGTAGAACGTTTCCGCCGCCGCGCCCATGGCCCCTCCCGTCTTCTGCTTTGACCTATCGATGGACGCACGGGCAGCAAGAAGCGGGCCAACCCCTCAGTTGCGCGAGCACCATCGTTTCCAATCTGGCGATCACGAGCGCTCTTGGCGATGACTTCACGAGCCGGGCCGCCTAGACGACCACCTTCTCTCAGCCTGAAGCGGAGGATTCTTCCAGTCTCCGTTCGGCGGTTCATCGACATACTGGATGATCCGCGGGTACTTGTGCGGCGCAAGACGGCCTTGACGAAGGCCTTCACTCATTCGTTGCGGGCTCCGGCTTCAATACGACCAATACCTTTCTTGGTCAGACCTTCCGCGTCCGGCACGGCGATCACGGCGGCTTCGAGAACGGCTGGATATTGAACAAGCGTCGAAATAACTTCGAACGGGCTCACATAGATTCCACTGACCTTGACCATGTCGTCGCTGCGGCCCACGTAGGCATATGTTCCGTCCGCATTTTTAACGTACTTGTCGCCGCCGGGCTCGCCGTCTGACGACGACTTTCCTTCGTCGTCGCGCAAGGGCGGCCAACGCCCGCATCCCAACATACGCTTTCACATCGCCTCCCGACGGTGGAGTGTAGAAAAACCCGCGGGGCGGCCCCGACGCCTGGACCTGGAATCACGCCGAGCCCGCCCCTACACCACCGGGGGGGCCTGGTGATGCTATGTTGAACAAAGCAAGTGGTGTGCCGAGCCGAGCCTACATCTACTGCAAGGTTCTTCTGCGAAAAGCGCGCTCGAGGGCGCTTGAATTGCAGCTGACGTCAACGCGTATGTTCCAAGTATTCGCACCGATTGCGATAGGTTCATCAAGATCAGAGCGATCTCAGCTGGGCTTTGTCGACGATTTTCAGTGATACATTTCTGTTCGGTCGCTCTTTCCTTGCGGCAATATTGGCCACAATTTGAAATCCAAGTTCGTGTCCTCAACTTCTGTCGGGGCGCCGTTCTTCACTCGTACGATGATCTTGAACGTGCCCCTTCGTGCAAACCCAGAGCACAGATTTCAGCTTTATCTTCGCATGGCCCGGCTGAGCCCGCTCCTTCACCCGCGTTGACGCGCTCCCCTCAGTCGTTCTTGGACAATTCAGTAACAAAACGAACATCGCTCCGTCTGATAGAGTGAACGCGGAGGAGATGAACCGCTCGAAGTTGCCGCGCTCCTACAGAACAACAGCCGCCGCTGTTTGACTGCTTCGTCGACCTGTCGTATCCAGGACAATACAGAACGTCGTCATGTTCATGACAATACTCGTCGGCGACCGCGCAACTGCCGCTGCGCGATGAGCTATGTTCTTCCTCGGTCATTATCGATATACACATGCAGAAGCTTGATACGCATCGACCTACGCCGCCTCGCGCGGCCTATGGTCGTCATCCGGCGTTGATTCATAAGGGGCAACTGCGATCAATCCCATTGATTCCGTCGTCGTCCGGCGAGGTATTACCAAGCCGGCGGATAGCTAGGCCCGCGGCCCCGGCGACCATGAGGGCTCTGGCAGGCCTCACTCCCGCGAAGCCGTGCAAACGCCGACCTTATTAAGCGGCACCGCTCGGGACAGCTCGGGAATAAACTTGCTAGATGTTGACCCGCGAGAGGGACTTGTTGGATCGCCATGGATCAGCGAGGCCGAGCTATCCGATCTAATCAAGTTGAGTCCGAAATCGAGAACTCCTGCAGGCGATCGTCTGCCGTTGCCTCGCCGATAAGAGAAAAGGTATCTCATGCTACCGGCCGAAGCTCGCCGAATAATCGACTTTCACAACTGCAGACTACGCAAAGGCGCGCCACACGGGCGCCAACGCGAGATTGAAACACGCCCTTTGGCGCGCCTCACGCGCACAGCGAGATTTTGTGTCGATGCGCTTTGCCATGAAAGCTTATTTGCCTCCTCTGGACGATGCGTCATCGGGCTTGAGGTGCCGCTTTCGAATATTGTAACTGACGAGCCAGATCACGCCGACGGCAATCGGCACGAAGGCCGCGGTCACGGACGCGGGCTCTACATGCAGTCCGACATCCTGCGCGCCCTTGGCGAGATAGGCAAACAGGCTGACCACATAGTATCCGATCGCCCCAACTGACAAGCCTTCGACCGTGGACTGCAGCCGAAGTTGCTGTCTCGTACGCTCGTTGATCGAGTGCAACAGATCGCGATTCTATTGCTCGATTTCGACGTCGACGCGCGTTCGCAAGAGATCGGCAGCGCGAGCCAGCTTGTCCGATAGATTGGCCTGACGCTCTTCCATGGTCGCACAGGTTCGTATCGCAGGCGCCATACGACGTCCCAGGAAGGACGACCATGTCGGATAGTCCGCGACGTCCTTGCCTTCAACAATCGACAGGCGCGATTGCACCAGCTCATTATATGCTCTGCTGGCACCGAAACGGGTCAGACTTCCGGCGACGTCCCGTTCGAAGGATACGGCTAACGCCGTCAGTTCCTCAAGTAGATGGTTGTTGACTTTCAGCCCTTCGGCACCCTGCATCTCCTCGAGCACTTCGACGAGACGGCGATCGATGCGATCGACCGACGGCGCCAGCTCAAGCGCGGTCGACAGACCAAGCAGCGCTAGCGAGCGGTAGGTTTCGATTTCTAGAAGACGTTGCACTAGCGCGCCGAGATCGTGCGGCGTCAAGCCTAGATCGTAGACTAGAATTCTCGTGAAACCTTTGTCGTCAGCGCGAAAGTCCGAGGCCACAACGCCTGCTCCGCCTTTGACGTTCACCATCGCCAGGCTACTTTTGTCAAAAATCTGCTCGGCGCGCTCGGTCGGACAAGTCCCCCGCTCTGCCTCTAACTTGATCGCGGCGAGCAATTCTCCAGTCTGCGATAGTGCGCGGATCAGTGATTGAACGCTTCTAGGGATGTCACCAAATTCACGAACGGCTGAACTGTTCGCGGTACTCCATATCCATGTGAAAGTCGCAAATTCCGAATGCTGCTCCCACCTTAGCACCACTGGCCCGAACCCGATCTGATGATGTTTCGCGGACGGCTCCGGCGGGGGTACCTTGTGCTCCCGACAGAAATCGACAAACCGGCGGCGATCGCCTGCGGCATCGTCTCCCTTTGCTAGAAACACGAAGCGGACCATGCCGAGAGACGAAACGAGACCCGTAAACGGGCGCGCATGCACTTCGCCGAGCACAGCCTCCCGCTCAGGGTGCAGCTTGAACGACGCCAAATCCAATTGATTGACCATCGAGATCTCCAGAGTCCGCATCACCGCGGTCGGCACGTCCGGCGCCAGAAACCGGGTGCGCCCGCGCACAAGCGCCACCGGTGTTCGCCAGCAGTGAAGCCGCCACCACACGGTCGTTTTGGCGGATCGAGACTCAAATGCGCCTCCGTTGCGCAAGCCGCGGCATTTCGCATTTGTGCAGTGCAGGATTTGGGCCAGTGAAATACAGACGAACACGCGTTTGGCCTTTGCGGGCCAACGCAACGTCTGGCGACCGTGAATTAATGAGATCGCACGTTCAGCGTCGGACAGCCACACGCGGGATGTTTTGGAGCTGTGTCACCCAAGCAATCGGTCGAAGAGCTGAACACGGTCACGACCATCTTGATGTCTTAAAGGCCACGCGGAGATTATGAGCGCCGTGCACGTACGCCGACCTAAGTATCTCTTCCATATGATGTTCGCAGAATTGCGTCACGATCGTCAACTTGCTGAACCAGCGAGTTAGCGGCTTCGCCGACGACCATCGGCAAGCGCACTGCATCACCAGCAGAAACGCACAAATCCTGTGGTAGACAGTCAACATCGGGATTACCAGGTGCCTCACTCACATCGCTCAACGCGCTGCGCTTCACGCGGATTTGTCGTATGGCGATTCAGGACCGTAAACCTTCAGGGTCGACAAGCTTACCTCACCAGGAGGATAAGGTCAGCGAGATCTTGCTAAAGCTCGATTTCGGAGCGGACGGCGATAACTTCACTTGCCGAGAAACTCTGTGAACTTCAGCTCAAATCGACCCACTCCGGTAGGCTTTGTTGTGAACTTGACGGTCTTCTCCGCAAGACTCTCCAAGGTACCGGATGCGAACTTAAATGTCGTCTTACCGTACGCTTCGAGCCCCACGACTTTGCCGTCCTCCATGACAATGTCGCCGATGCCGTCCAGGAGTTGCTCAGCTGCAAAGCCGTCGGTCGAGCGATGAAGTCCGAAAGACGCCAAATAGGTTCCCTCCTCATTATCAGACTCAGCGACGGATATCATGGTCGCGATAGCGTCCTTGAATAGCCCATCCACGCCGCGACACGTATACTGAAAGCTGACGATGTCGTGTTCATTGCGATCACCCACCGGCTCTCGAGCTGTGGCGACGATATTGCAGTCGTAGCGGCCGATTGTGTCCGCGAGCGCAGCTCCGCTCATCCCAATCAAGCCGAATGCGGAACATAGTATGGTGACAAGAAAGCGCTGTGTCATCTGGTTACCGCTTCTGGAACGAATTTTAGCCGCTACGTACAACCTGACGCAACGTCCGATTCAAGCCCTCTTCGGAGAGGCTCATCTCCTCGCATTTGACGACTCGGCGGCTCGCATCTGGAGGTTATCGCGAAGGCGTCGATGGTCTCGACGCAAGATGACTCGGACGCTAGATCCTTACAAACCGGCCCTCGGACGGGGGCGCCTGCGGTCGCTTCAGCCCAAGTTCGGCATACTGCTTGCTTCGTGAGGCACACAATCAGCAGATCATATAGAGGGGGTCGGCGCGTCTGCGGCCTCACTATCGGCCCCTCGCTCAAGTTTCCCTCAATTAGCAAGGAGGCGGCGTGAAACCGCGTATTCGGGCGGCTGCAGCAGCTGTCGCCCTGGCTCATAGTCTCGGACGCCTTGTCACCAGGGTGTACGAATACGAGACCCACGCCTATAGGATCAGCGTCTCCGTAAGGGACAATAGGGTTTGGGGATATGACTACATCGGCCATTGTTATGTCAGTGGCGAGTTAGCGAACGTACACCACCACGGTGAGGGATCGCATTTCGCGCTCATGCCGAACGGCTCCGGCGCGTACAGCGGCTTTGATCACGACACGTCATCCTGCTTTTCGGTAAAGGTTATGCGTCGCGAAGCTCGCATATTCGACTACAGGGAAGATTCGTACTTCGCATACAGCGTTTGACGATGTGGGGCGACACGCCTGATTGTTCGTGCGCCGGACACATGCCACATGGTCGTTGCTTGGTACTCAGTGCCAGACGGATAGCCTACTGCGTTGCGCCTTCCTCGCGAAAGGCGCAGCCAACGAACGCGAACGCCACAACGGCGTGGCTTGCAGCATATGCGCGCGCTGGCATGGCGAACGCCATCTCGAGGGCGTTGAGGAGCCCAGAAATCAGGGACTCTGGTCATAGGGTAGCGCTGTTTGATGTGGCTGAAACGGACGGCTCCGGACCAATCAGGTGCGAGATCCTAAAAATGAGAGGAAAGCTAGCCGCCACTAAGGCATCGAAAGCAGAACACTCCTCGGATAAACGATGTTCGAGATATCGTCGCTCACGTTCACCTGGCTGATTTTCAAGTAAACGGCGATAGCGGTGAATGCGGTTACGATGACTGCGCATGGCGGCAAACTCCTCCTCGATCATCGTCGTCACACCTTTATCCTTGCGTACTTCGTTCGATGAAAAGAGAAAGGCTATTCGCGAGATACGTAGCGCCTGCGTTCGTTACGCGTCGCTCGTCCGCTCGACGCAGGTAAGATTAGGCCAGCTGTACCTACCGTCACCCGCTGCCGAACAATCGCGGAACCAGTTTGAGTTGATAAAAAGCAGCAGACCAAAGCTTCACCGCTTTCGGCCCCAGGCGTGGAAAATGCGTGGCAACCCGACGGTTGTGTCGGGCCGAACGAGAAACGCTTCGAGTTCACTCTCGATGGCGCCGATCTCCTGGATGCTGGTGAGCCCCAGCTTCATCAGCGCATCGCGAATTGCCACGAAAGTCAGCAATTGGACTCGTTTGACGTCACCATTGCGCCCGCATGGCTGAGTCATTGAGGAGTGAACGTCAGAGAAGCCAGCCGCTTCCAGGAGACGGACGAGACTGCGGCCGATCAAGGGATCTCCGCCCCGCCTCCGCACCGCCGCAATGAAGAGTTCGCCCTTGCGCCGAAATGCAGCTGACGGTGGATCGCAGAACTCGCCGTCACAATCGATATCCTGTACGACGATCATGCCTCCAGGTCGGAGTGCCGCGTAAGCTTGTTTCAGCGCCTCTCCAGGATCGACGAGATGGGTGAGCACGAACCGCACGCTCACCAAGGACACGCCGCGTACTGGCCAATGACGTGCGACGTTTGAGCAGCAGAATTCGACATTGGGGATGCCGCGCCGCCTCGCCTCGCCTCGCGCCATGACGATTTTGTCCTCGTCGAAGTCCAAACCGATGACATGACCGGCTCGGCCAACTCTCTTTGCCAATTCGAAAGCTACATCGCCGCCGCCGCAGCCTGCATCGACGGCTATGCACCCCTCGAGCGGTTCAGATTGATCGAGCAGTAACCGTGTTGGCTCAGCCAGCACGCGGGCGATCACTGCAAGTCGCGCCAGCCCTGCTTCTCCACCCTGCAGCACGTAGGGGGCGAGATGTTCGGTCTTCATCTAGGTCCTATGCGGTTGAAATTGGTCTGCTCTGATCGTGCGCGGATTCCCTCGGCCCTTCCCATTCGCCCGGAGGCCCGATCATTCTCTCGTCATAGCCGGCAGTCCCCGGAAGCACCTCGAGAGCGTGGGGAACTTCGCTTGCTGGAAATCGCCAAGCACGCCTCGGCATTTTGACTTAGCCAAATTTGAACAGCACGCCGTAGCCACCTCGCGGATAGCTCCATTCAATATCGCCGCTCTCCTCGCAGATGATCCGGCAAGTTCCGCATTCGATGCAGCCATCGACGGTAATCTCAACTTGGCGCTGTTCGTTAAGGTCGTAGCAGCGTGCTGGGCAGGCCTTGAGCATTGACAAGAGCTGCGGCGATGGCTTGGCATGCGGCCGCACCTTGATGTGGGGTCGGCCGGTATCAACGAGATAGCGGTTGTAGAATAGTTTGTCCTCGACACGCATGGATAGCTCGATCGACATCATTTGGTCTCCGTCGTTGACACTGTCGTTTTCGTTCACCGCCACGCGCGCACGAGGTGAAAGGCGTCGCCGAACAGACCTCTCCGCGAACGCGCCTTGGTGAACGACTTGACTGCAAGTTTCTCCTTTTCGACCTTAGGCGTACCGTCGACACGCAGAAAGTTTTGCATAGCCTTGGAGACCAGCTGCGGATAGGTCAGGAAGAAGTTTTGCGATCGGGTGTGCATCAACGCTGGCATATCCTTGTATTTCCTTAGATCCTTGATCACGAAGGATTCATCGAGCATCGTCTTGTATAGCGCTAGGTTCTGCGGGATCATCGGTTGATTCCGTGACTTGATCTGAAGGATCGCTTCCGCCGCAATCCGGCCGGAGGTCATCGCAAGATTAGATCCTTCGCGATGAATTGTGTTGTTAAGCTGCGCGGCGTCGCCGACCACGACCCACCCCTTGCCGTAGAGTTGCGGGATCGCCTTGAAGCCGCCCTCGGGGATCAGATGGGCGGAATATTCCTTCACCTCGGAACCTTCTATCAGCGGCGCGACTGAAGGATGCCGCTTAAAATGATCGAGCAGGCCATAAGGCGTCTCGCCGGTGCGCTGGAAGTCGGCGACCAGGCAGCCGATACCCAGCGAGATACACTCCTTGTTGGCATAGATGAATCCCATGCCGGTCATGCCACGAGAAATCGTGCCAACGGCCTCAATCACCGCGCCTTCGTCGCCCTTGAGATTGAAGCGCGCCTCAATTGTCTCTCGCGGCAGGAAGTGCATTTCCTTGACTGCGAGCGCGACCTTTTCGGGCTTCGGCCGCTCGCGCAGGCCCGCGCGTGTACCGAGCATGCCGTTGACGCCCTCCGCCAGCACCACGACGTCGGCATGGATCTCGCCGTCGCGACGATCGGTCCGCACGCCAATGACATTGCCTTGTGCATCTTGAGCAAGCTCCGTGACCGTCGTTTCGCATAGTACCGTGGCGCCCGCTTCACGAACCTTTTGCGAGAACCATTTGTCGAACTGAGCGCGGATGATGGTGTAGCGATTCGGCTTCTCCTCATTGAAGTCCTCGGAGCGGTAGTGCAAACCAGTGTGAGAGCGGTCGTCCATCATCCAGAAGCGCTGTTCGACCAAGTGTCGCTCAAGCGGAGCATCATCCCGGAAATCGGGGATCAGCTTTTCCAGCATGTCGGCATACAGAATCGCACCCTGCACGTTCTTCGAGCCAGAATACTCACCGCGTTCGAGTTGCAGCACCTTCATGCCACGCTGCGCCATGGTAAGCGCTGCCGCATTGCCGGCCATGCCCGCGCCAACGACGATGGCATCGAATTTTTCTTCGATCATGATCGTGCTCCTTTAACCTGCAATCCGGCCGCGGGAATGCGGCGACAGCCGTGCGCGGAACGCGGCGGTGAGCGGCGGCAACAGATCGATGGCATCGGTAACGATCCCTATATGGGCAAAGTCGAAGATCGGAGCATTCTTGTCGGTGTTGATAGCGACGATAAGGTCGGAACCCTCGACGCCGACACGGTGCTGGATCGCGCCCGAAATGCCGGCCGCAACATAGAGTTTCGGCCGAATCGTCTTGCCGGTCTGGCCGATCTGGCGATCGGAGGTGACCCAGCCCTTCTGCACCAGCGGTCGCGAACTGCCGTATTCGGCCCCAAGTACTGTCGCGAGTTGGTGCACCAGTTGAAAATTCTCCGGTGATCCGAGCCCAAGCCCCCCCGCAACGACCACGTCAGCATAAGCGAGATTCGATTTTGCTGAGTTACGGTCCGGCAGGAAGGAGAGAACCTTTGTGACGATGTCGTGTTCGACGAGGCCGAGTGGATGGGTGATGATCCGGCCGACGGGGCGCGCGACGCGCTTTGGCATCGGCATTACACGGGGGCGGACCGTTGCCATCTGCGGGCGGTAGTTCAGCGTATAGATCGTGCAGAGCAAAGAGCCGCCGAAGGTCGGTCGCGTCGCAGCGAGCGATCCGTCGGCATCGACATCGAGCTCTGTGCAATCGGCGGTAAGTCCCGTAAGCAGCGTAGTCGCAACCGAGCCCGCGAGATCGCGGCCGAGCGTAGTGGCCCCCAACAGCAGGATCTCCGGCTTGTAGGTGTTAACGACATCGGTCAGCGCCTTGGTGTAAGATTCGTTGCGGTAGTCGGCCAAAAGATTGTGTGCAACCATGTACACGAGGTTGGCGCCATAGCAGAAGGACTGGGCAGCCGCCTGCTGGGTCGCCTCGCCTTCCGGACCGATGATGACTGCGGCGAGATCGACCTTGAGCTTGTCGGCGAGCTTGCGGCCGGCCCCCATGAGCTCCCAGGACACGGGGTGCACAACTCCGCGTTCCTGCTCGACGAAGACCCAGACATGCTTGTAGGCCTTAAAGCGCTCAGGCAACTCCTTCTTGGTCGCGGCGCGGCCAGAGGCGGCGGCCGGAGCGCGAGTTTTTGGCGTAGTACTCATGGTATTGATTTCCTTGCTTTGCTAGCCGTGCGCCAGCGTCGCGAGATCGGCTTCCAGGTTCTGCTCGCGCTCGAGGGTCGCCGCTTTAATCGCCTCGGCCGGTGCTCGCCGAACTTCGATTAGTCCCACCTTGTTGCGCTGGGCCGGCCCAACGATGCGTTTGGCGCAGGCTGCGAGCCGCGGAGGCCGCATTGCAGAGGCACAAATGGGTCTAGGCGGTTGGTCGTTTTCCTTCGAGGGATTATGGCGTTGCTCACAGGATGCACTTGACTCTGCGCGGAAACGGGAACTTGCTCGATGCCGTCGACGATGTGCATGCGCTTCTCCAAGGCTTGGCTGCGAATGGAGACAGCAAGTGTCGTACCAACTGTGCGCGCGATCGAATTTTAGCGTCAGTACAGAGGTTTACGACAACTGCGGCATGACCTTCGTCTGACTGCGACAGCGCAGCCGACATGGCTGCCGCGACACGCGTCGGAATTCGAACAGAGGCGCTAGGTCCACCCTTTTGGTCATCCCACAGACCGACATCTGTCACGGGAAGGAATGTTAGCCCGAGTTCGTAAATCGCACCTTCATGACCACAAAGCTCTCCGAGTAAATCCCGAATCTACGCTTCCTGGCGGTTCGACGACGAACAGGACCGAACCTTAAAGCTGGGTAAAGTGAAGTGCTGTCACTTCAAGTCAAGTTGCACGAACGTCGCCTTCTTCGACTGTGGTGCGACGGCGTCCTTCAGGACCTTGAATACGCGTTGGTCGATAGGAGAGGAGGCAACGAAGTCCGCATATGCTCGTTCCAGCACCGCCCTACACCGTTCCGCGACCGCTACATCGGTTGCAGCGCTCAAGTCTTCGCCTGCGAGATACTGTCCCATGCGCTGCAGGATGTGAAGCCTGGCCACGTTGAGGATTTTGGAATCGTACTTGACGCCGAGCAGGTCGAAGAGTTCCTCGGCCGCGGCTGTCTTTTTTAATTGCGAAAGGATTCCGTCAGTCATTCGTCGTCTCCATCTGCCATGGCGCAATATTGGGCACGGCCCGGCCTGCTTCTCGTCCCGGTGAGGTTGGCATGCCGCCTTAACGACCTGTTCGAGATGGCGGATGTTCGCGACATGCTGGCCTCACATTCCGTCAAGCCGATATTGCTCACGGACCTCGCGCCAGATCGCCATCACAGTCTCGCGCGCGACCCCGCCCTTGTGCTCGACGGCATGCTTGCGAACGCGGGCAAGGATCGCCCGGCTCTCCTCGGCGCTGACCGAAAGCTGCAATTCGGACAGCAGCGCGGTGATAGCGGCGAGCCCTGAATGCTTACCAATCACAAAGCGATTAGAGCGACCAAGCAGCCGCGGATCGAGCGCTTGATAGCTGCGCTGGTCCTTCAAGAGGCCATCGACATGGATACCGGATTCGTGGGTAAAGACATGCTCGCCGACGATCGCCTTGTTGAGCGGAACGATGCGGACGGCGGCGGCCGCGACAACAGCCGCGACATTTTTGAGTTCTGGTAACACGACGCCCGTGTCGCACCCATAGAGCTGCTTGAGCGCGACAGCGATCTCCTCCAGCGGGGCATTGCCTGCGCGCTCGCCGAGGCCAATCACGGTGACAGATGCGTGCGTTGCGCCGGCCTTGATTGCAGCGAGCGTGTTAGCGGTCGCGAGGCCCAGATCGTCGTGACCGTGGAATTCGATCTCGAGGTCGGTGGTGGCACGCAGCGCCGCCACCAACGCAAAGGCTGCATCGGGATCCAGCACGCTGAGCGTATCGGCGACGCGAAAGCGCCGGGCGCCGGCGCCTTTTGCGGTGGTGATCAGCTCAACCAGAAAGTTGACGTCGGCGCGCGAGGAGTCTTCCCCTCCAACCGTGACATCGAGCGCCCTATCTCGAGCATAGCCGACGACCCGCTTCACCTGCTCGAGCGCGGCGACCCGGGCGCTGCCGAGCTTGGCAGCTATCTGCACGTCGGAGCATGGGATCGAAACATTGACCATTGAGACGCCGGATTCGATTGCCGCGTCGACATCGGAAGATTTCATCCGGCACCAGCCGATGATCGAGGCCGCCAGGCCGGCTTCGACAATAGCGCGGATCGCGCTGACTTCTTCATGGCCCATCGCCGGCGTACCGGCTTCGATCTCCGTGATCCCGGCCTTTGAGAGCGCCGACGCAATTGATACCTTTTCCGCTGTTGTAAAAGCCACGCCGGGAGCTTGCTCGCCGTCGCGTAACGTGGTGTCGTTCAGGACTATCTGCCTCATATGCGACTTGCCAGACAGATCTGTTCCACCGAAGGTCATGCGCGCGTTCCGCCTTTCCAGCTAAATCTGAGCAACAGCTGTGCCAGCGCGATGAATGACGCAGACCGCTTAGATTAAGGCGCTTCTGCGCCGCGACTGAAATTGTCGCAAATACGACGATGTCGCAGATCTGACGTGTCAGGTGTCGACTAACCTACGGCGGATGTGGACGATGATGTCGATGCGGGAAATCTCGTGGTCCGGCACGGTCTCTGGCATCTGCGCGAGCACGAGCTTTTCGGGGATATCCATCAAAATGTCTTCGCCGACGAGATAGAAATGCGCATGTGTCCTGGTATCAGTGTCAAAGAATGTCCTTGAGCTGTCGGGCTTGATCCGGCGCAACAAGCCAACTTGTGTGAACCGGTTGAGTGTGTTGTATACGGTCGCAATCGAGAGTTTAATGTTGGCTGCGATCGCCTCGTTGAAGAGTATCTCAGCGGTGACGTGCCGGTCGCTGCTTGCGAAGAGTAACTGAGCCAACAGCACGCGCCGGCGCGTCGCGCGCAGGCCTGCGTCAAGCAACCGTCGCATGCACACTGCAGCGGAATTTTCGGCAAAGCCGTCGCACGAGGCTTCGGAGAGCGCTGCTTCTGGGGCATCTGTGAGACAGTTGGCGGAGCGCGCGAGCATTGTCGATTACTCACGCCTGCGGATTATCAACGGCTTCGACATGACCGCCGCCCCCGCGCAAATGGTCGCGGCGGCGGCCCGCCATTCGGCTCTCGCCGCTCTCCTCACCGAAACAGAGGTAGAAGTCGTTGCATTGCGTACACACAGGCGTCGTGCACATCAAGAGTCCTTCGTTTTCGCACAACGTGCGATAGAAGAAGCGCTTCCAGCGCATATTCTTGGTGTTCCGAATCGCCAGCGGCGCGAAATGGCGCGTCAGCAAGCGCGTCAACTCAGTCCGTTCACGTAATCCGAGGTCCTCCCATAAATGGTTCGGCTCCATCACACGCCGCGCGATCATGGCCGCCAACCAGCGACTGATCTTACCCTTGGTCGATCGCTGTCCGAGCAGGAGATCGCGGACCAAGATCATCTCCTCGTCACAGATCGAACCGGACTTTTCCATCGAGATGATGGCCCGCGCAGGCACGGATGGGAAACATTGCATCAGGAGTTCATTGAGCTCCTCCGCGGTCAGGCCCGCGCGTTCGGAAAGCGGGCCGCCATCCATCACGGCGGCACAAAGAACTGAGGCGAGCACATGCCGGTCAAAATTGTCGTTATCCTTTATGTCGGCGTCTGCTGGATCGCAGCCAGTAAGGAGGCGGTAGAGTTCAATTCCGGCATGCCGTCTGTCAGCAGGGGTTTCCCGCGATAGAGTTGACATCGCATCGATTGGATCAGCTCGCGCTGCAATCACGGACAACTCCATCGGTTGGATCTTGTCAATTATGATGCCGGCCCTTTGAAGGCCGGTACGAAGGGCTACGCCGACAGCGCGGCGAGCTCGGAAGCAGTCTTGCCGACCTGACTTTCGTCGATCTGCTTCATGATACCGTGCTCCATCAGCATGTCCTCAAGCTCGTCCATGCTGATCGGGGTCGGGATGATGCCCTTGCCGCCATTGCTATGGATCTTGGTCGCGAGATTGCGATAGTGGTCCGCCTGCTTGGAGTCCGGCGCATATTCCAGCACCGTCATGCGG
>NZ_JBANBK010000100.1:0-27337 GCF_053572325.1 Bradyrhizobium sp. UFLA05-112
TCCCACCGCAGGCCAAGCCGGGTTCGGCGCCGGTGATGGAGGCTCGGCCGGAGGCGGCGGTGGCGCGGCCATGGGCGGCGCTGTCTTTGTCGCTAAGGGCGGCACGCTGACCATCAACGGCAGCGGCAACGCCACGGGCAACAGCGTGACGGGTGGTTCAGGCGCCAACACCGGCTCCGCGTTCGGCTCGGGCTTTTTCGTGCAGGGCTCGGCTTTGGCCTTCGGCGCCGGCAACTTCACCCTCTCCGATGTCATCGCCGACCAGAGCGGCTCCGGCGGCAGTAGCATCGCGGACGGCTTTGGGGGCACGGGCGGGCAGAGCTCGATCACCAAGAGCGGCGCGGGCGTGCTGACGCTCTCCGCAGCGAACTCCTATGGCGGCGGCACCACCATCAACGAGGGCTCAACACTTGTCGTCGGTGACGCCCATGCGCTCGGTACCGGTACGTTGACGCTCAACGGCGGCGCCACCGGCGTCACAGTCACTTTCAATGGCAGCTTCACGATTGCCAACAACATCGTTGCGGCCGGAGATCCCATCTACAACATTCTCGCTGGCAGCACAGTCAACCTGACGGGTGTGCTGTCCGGCTCCGGCGACGTCGTCGTTAACGAAGCGAGCGGCTATGCTGGCACGCTTATCCTCTCTGGCGCGAATACCTACACCGGCCCGACCGTTGTGGACGCCGGCATCCTGCAAGCCGGCTCGACCAGCGCCTTCGGTAACAACTCTGCGGTGACGGTTGCGAGCGGCGCGGTGCTCGATCTCGCTGGTTTCTCCAACGCGATCGGTTCGCTCGCCGGCGCCGGCATCGTCACCAATAGCGGCGCTGCGGCCACGCTGACCACGGGCGGCGATACCACCTCAACTGTCTTTTCAGGAACGATCCAGGACGGCGCGGGATCGATCGCGCTGACCAAGACCGGCATCGGCCTGCTGCTGCTCTCCGGCAGCAACTCCTATACCGGCGCGACAATCGTCAGCGGCGGCACGTTGCAGGTCGACGGATCGATAGCATCATCCAGCCAGGTCACTGTCCAGAGCGGCGCGGCGCTCAGCGGTAGCGGCACGGTCGGCGCTACCGTCATCGACGGCGGCGCCATCTTTGCGCCGGGCAATGGCACGGCGGGGACGTCGATGGTCGTGAGCGGCAGCCTCGCCCTCGCATCCGGCGCCGTCTATCTGGTTCAGGTCAGTCCCTCGGCAGCTTCGTTCGCATCCGTCGCCGGTGTGGCGACACTCGGCGGTGCCACCGTCGACGCAGTCTTCGCAAGCGGCAGCTACATCTCCAAGCGCTACACCATCCTGACCGCGAGTGGCGGGGTCAGCGGCACGTTCGGCTCGCTGGTCACGACCGGTTTGCCTAGCAATATCAGAAGTGTCGCGTTGAGCTACGATGCCAACGACGTCTATCTGGACCTTGCCCTGAACTATTCGATTCCGTCCGGGCTCAACGGCAATCAGCAACGCGTCGGCAACGCGCTGACGAGCTTCTTCAACGCCAACGGCGGAATAGCCGCAGTCTACGCCGGGTTCACTCCGGCCGGCCTGACGCAAGCCGCTGGCGAATCGGGAACTGGCTCGCAGCAGACCACGTTTGCCGCGATGACCCAGTTCATGGGCCTGCTCACCGATCCCTTCACACAGCGGGATAACGGGCCGGGATCGGCCAGCGGCACGACCGGCTTTGCGGACGAGGAGCAGGCAAGCGCCTATACCGGACACAAGCGAATCGATGCGTTTGCCATGCTCGCCAAGACGCCGCCGCAGGCCCTCGAGCCGCACTGGAGCGTATGGGCTTCCGCCTTTGGCGGATCGCAATCGACAGCCGGCGATGCGACGACCGGCTCGAACGACACCACGAGTCGCGTGTTTGGGACCGCCGTCGGGGCCGATTACTGGGTCTCGGCACATACGTCAGTCGGCTTTGCGCTGGCCGGCGGCGGGACCAATTTCAGCGTGGCCAATGGTGGCTCCGGTCGCTCCGACTTGTTCCAGGCTGGTGCCTATCTGCGCCACACCGATGGCGCTGCCTACATCTCCGCGGCGCTGGCCTATGGTTGGCAAGACATCACCACCGATCGCACCGTGACGATCGCCGGCGCCGATCATCTCCGCGCCGAGTTCAACGCGAATGCATATTCCGGTCGCCTCGAAGGCGGTTATCGCTACATTGCGCCGTGGATCGGCGGAATCGGCCTGACACCCTATGGCGCGGCGCAATTCACGACATTCGATCTACCGGCCTATGCCGAGCAGGTCATTTCCGGCGCGGCCGCGTTTGCTTTGAACTACTCTGCCAAGAGCGTAACGGATACCCGCGGCGAGCTAGGCCTGCGCAGCGATAAATCCTTCGCGATGCAAAATGGCGTGTTGACGCTGCGCGGGCGTTTTGGCTGGGCGCATGATTTCAATCCGGATCGTTCGATCGCCGCAACCTTCCAGGCGCTGCCTGGCGCAAGCTTCGTCGTCAATGGCGCAGCACAAGCGCGGGACGCCGCGCTCACCACTGCTGCGGTGGAGATGAAGTGGCTGAACGGGTGGTCCGCGGCAGCAAGCTTCGAGGGCGAGTTTTCGAACGCCATGCGCAGCTATGCCGGCAAGGGCGGCGTTCGCTACGCGTGGTAAACGGTCATCTCCTCACGCGCTCTTCGCCGGCCACGGCACGACCTGGCCCGACATCACCAGCCGGTCGCGGCCGCTGTCCTTGGCAGCATAGAGCGCGCGGTCGGCGGCTGCCACCAACGCGCTGCTGTCAGTCGTACTCTGAGACGGCAGTCCAGTCGCCACGCCCACGCTCACCGTGACCAGCCGGGACGGTGGATTCTGCGCATGGAGCATGGCAAGCTCGCGCAGCGCCTCGCGGATCTCCTCGCCGACCCTGATGCAACCTTCGGCGCCGGTGTTCGGCAACAGCAGCGCGAATTCCTCGCCGCCGTAGCGTGCGGCGAGGCCGGCCGGGCGCCGCGCATGCACGGCCAGAATCTTGCTCAGCGCACGCAGGCAGCCGTCACCCGCGAGGTGCCCGCAATGGTCGTTGAATTTCTTGAAATGATCGACGTCGATCAAGAGCAGCGAGAGCTGCGTGCCGTCGCGGCGGGCGCGCGCCCATTCCTCCGCCAGCCGCTCGTCGAATGCGCGGCGGTTGGCGAGTCCGGTCAGACCGAGCCTGTCCTGAAGATCCTTCTGCTCGGTCACATCTCGCATGATTGCAACGACGCCATCGATTTCGCCGGTGTCGGACGTTCGCGTCACGTGCAGGGCCGACTCGGCCCAGATCTCGCCCTTCTCGCGGTGCCGCTGACGATAGACAAAGCGTGCTTCCTCGGCTTCGCCACTCTTCAGCGCGGCGATGGTTTGCTCGATCCGCTCCAGGTCCTCCGGGTGGATGCCGGCTACGGCCGAGTTGCCCAAGAGTTCGTCGGGCGACCAGCCCACGACGCGCGCCCATGACGGCGAGACGTAGAGCAGTTGGTTATCAAGCCCGATCCGGGTCACCATGTCGCTGGATTGCTCGGCCAGCAGGCGGAAGTGCGCCTCCTTGGCAGCCAGGGCCTGCGCCATGCGCTGCCGCTGCAGGCTTAACGGCTTGTTGCAACATCCGCGCTGATTGCACGGAGTCCGTTCTCGACCGGCGGATTCCCCGATATTTCGATGGATTATCGTGGGACGATGTTAACCACGCCGCGGCTCGCGCAGCGGTCGCGCCTCATGTGTCCGGTTCACGCCTCGAGCGTGAAGCCGACGCGCAGCGTGACCTGGTAGTGGCGCACGGTGCCGTTCTCGATATGGCCGCGCGTCTGCACCACCTCAAACCATTTCATCTCGCGGATGGTTTTTGCAGCCCGGCTGACCGCGTTCTGGATCGCGTCTTCGATCGACTTTTCCGACGATCCGACCAGTTCCAGGATCTTGTAGACGTGATCCTTGTCTTGAGCAGGCATGACGAACCTCCATGAGTGCCGGCAGGGCGCAAGTCAGGATTTCCGTCTGAAGAGACTAAACTGCGCCTGAACGAAGTCCAAGGGTGAACGCGCAGCCAGGCCGCTGGTTTCTAGTCGGGCACATGAAGGACATTGCGCGGTAGGTGACCCGTGCTGCCGTCACGAATGGCCGACTTATCGCGCAGCAGCATGTGCAACAGCACCGCGAGGAGTGCGATCATCGCAGAGCCAGCCATGGCCGGCGCGGCTTGCTGCCCCGACGCCTGCGTCGACAGCACCAGCCCATAGGAGCCGGCGAGCAGGATCAGCCCATACATCGCGCTACGCTCGCGCGCCGACGCGATGTGGACAAGATCTGGAAGCGCGAGCGCGAGACCGATCCCCAGCAGCGGCAGGTCGTAGTCATAGGCATAGGGGCTGATCATCACCGAGGCCATTGCAGTGACGCCAAGCGCGAGGCCCGGCGGGGACCCGCGCAAGGCGCCGAGCACGACCGCAAGAAGCGCAAGCGCAGCGACGGCGATCTGTCCCCAGATGGCACCAGTAGCGGGCATGCCTGCGGTATGCAGCGCCGCATAGGCCGAGATCATCCGAAAGAGCTGATAAAAGCCCTGGTCGAGATAGCTCGCCGATTCCTGCACCGAGCCGACGAGTGCGGACCAGATTTGGGGACCGAAAACCAGCGTGCAAACGAGTGAGCTCACGAGCACCACCGTTGCTGCAGCGATGATCGCAGTCCAGCGCCTCGTCGCCATGAGATAGACGGCTGCGGCGATCGCAAGATGCGGCTTGATCACCATCGCGCCGAGCGCTAGGCCCGCAAGCACCGGGCGCTTCCGCAGGGTGAGACAGAACAGGCCGATCAGCGCGCCGGTGAGAAAGCCGTTCTGGCCGCAGCCGATCGTGACCGCGAGGGCGGGAAAAGAGATGATCAGGACTTGCGCGAGATTCTCTCGTGCGATCGTCCGCAACGCGGCGAGATAGAGCGCGAGTGTTACCGCGGTGAACAACAGATACGCTGCACCGACCGGCAGCCAGGCGAGCGGCGCAAGCAACAGGTCGAATTGTGGCGGGTAGGTCCAGGGCATCACGCCGGTCGTGCCGCCGGCCGCGTCCGCCTGCATCTTGCCGAAGGTCGCGAGCCGGTACACCTCGCCGACATCGCCGAGCCAGACCCGTTGCGCCACGATGTGAAACGCGTCGAAATCGGCGAGCTCGCGAAAGTGCCAGGGACCGACGCGCGCGAACCAGAATGTCTTGACGACGGCGATCGCCGCCAGCGCTGCGAGAATGACGCGAACATAGATCGCCCGCCTCGAGGGCGAGGACTGAATCTGCTCCAGCGCTTCGGCAAGCATGAGGATCTCGGACCGTAGCGGCGTGCAGGACCCTGCATCGCCCATAGGACTCAAGATTGCCGTGTGAGGCTTAAAGGACAGTAACAACCGGAGAGCGCCACCCGGCCTTGAGACGCGACCTATCGGCCTTGGGATCGGGCCTCACGCGCCAGCCGCTCGGCCCTCAGCCGCTCCATATTGGAATAGAGCGCCTTCTGCGCGGCCTCATGCTCGCGCATGGCCTGCTCCGCATCAGCCCGTCGCGCCTCGTCCCGCGCCCTGCGCTCGTCAGGCGTGAGAATGCGGGGCGGGCGTACTGAATGATCAACTGTCATGCAGAGCCAACGCCAAAACCGCAGAAAAGTTCCCAGGCTGCGGGTTCCAACGTTGGTTCTCTGCCAGACGTCATGTCGAAGCGCGAGCGGGGCCT
This sequence comes from Bradyrhizobium sp. UFLA05-112, assembly GCF_053572325.1. Taxonomy (NCBI): domain Bacteria; kingdom Pseudomonadati; phylum Pseudomonadota; class Alphaproteobacteria; order Hyphomicrobiales; family Nitrobacteraceae; genus Bradyrhizobium; species Bradyrhizobium sp. UFLA05-112. The sequence goes on from NZ_JBANBK010000100.1 coordinate 5,713, forward strand.
ACGGATCCAACTCGGTATCCCAGTACAAATAATCGAGCCAGCTATCGTGCAGATAGTTCGGCGGAAAGAGGCGGCCGTTGCGGTGGAGCTGGTGCACGGTCGGAGCGAACGCCGCCTGCCTCGGAAACATTTTTGCCTGCGCCGGCGTGAGATTGCCCTTGCGCAAATTACAGGGAGAGCAGGCCGCGACCACGTTCTCCCAAGTGGTCTGGCCGCCTTTGCTGCGCGGGATGATGTGATCGAAGGTGAGGTCCTCGGGCGAGCCGCAATATTGGCAATTGAAGCGGTCGCGCAGGAAGACGTTGAAACGGGTGAAGGCAGGATGGGTGGTCGGCTTGACGAAGGATTTGAGTGAGACGACGCTCGGTAACTGCATCTCCAGCGTCGGACTTCGTACCGCCTGGTCGTAGTGGGCGACGATGTTGACGCGATCGAGAAACACCGCCTTGATCGCGTCCTGCCACGACCAGAGAGACAGCGGATAGTAACTCAGCGGCCGGAAGTCCGCATTCAGCACCAAGACCGGCCAACTGCCTTGCGAGACATGTGCGTTCAAGTAACGCTCCTGGCCTCCATATCGCTGCGAAGCAGCATGTAGTGACATACTACATGCAGCGTGACGGGATTGTGAAGCCCGCTGAGAGACTTATTCAGGCTCTCTGCGGACCGGAACACGCTGCAAAAAAGCCGCTTTTCGGGGAAGCGTCACTGCCGCTCGCCGTCAGCGACGCCAACAATGCTGTAGCGCTGTTCTCGGGCGAGTCGCCTGCGCGCCGGTCAGGGGCAGGTCGCGATCGGGCAAGTCGCGATCTGGCAAGTCGTGATCGGGAAGGTCGGCGGCAGTGCCGTTGGAGGACGATGACCTGCGGCTGCGCTCCCAATGACGCATGTGGTCAGCGCACCCGCTCCAGCTTCTGCAGACACCGTGTGGCGCGCACGACAGCCGGCATCTCATCGTCGGGAAAGCTCGTCTTCCAGTCGGTGACGCCGACCTCGCCGACATACAGGTCGCCTTGCGAATCCAGCGCGATGCCATGCGGCGCCAGGAACTTGCCGCTCGCGACACCCGGACCATCTTCGCCGCCGAGCCGCGCGATGCGTTTTCCCTTGGCATCGACGATCGACAGCCGCGGGCCGAGATTGGGCACCTTGCGGTTCACCGGCATGCCGGGTCCGAGCTCGCCGATCACGAAGGTCGGCTGCCTTCCGCCACAGCAGCACAGCGCACAGGGCCGGTGCAGGTTGTTCCACTGCGTCTCGTATCTGCCGTTGCCGTCGAACACCTGCACGCGATGGTTCTCGCGATCGGCGACGTAGACATAACCATCCGCGTCGGTGGCGATGTTGTGAACGATGTTGAACTGGCCGGGATCGGTGCCGGGTTCGCCCCAGCTCATCATCAGCTTGCCGTCCGGGGTGAACTTGTGGACGCGGGCATTGCCGTAGCCGTCGGAGACGTAGATCTCGCCCTTCGGCGACAGCGCGGTATGGGTGCAGCGGTGGAAGGGATCGCCGCTCATGAACGGTGCAGGCTTCTCGGGGACGCCGATCGTCAGCAGCACCTTGCCGTCGGTCGTGCATTTGCGCACGGTGTGGTCGCCATCATCGGTGCAATAGAGATTATCGTCGGCGTCGATATGCAGGCCGTGGGCGCGGGCAAACAACCCTTCACCCCAGCTCCGCAGGAAATTGCCTTCGCGGTCGAGCACCACCATCGGATGGGCGCCGCGATTGAAGACGTAGATGCGGTCCTTGCTGTCAACCGCGACGGACGCGACATCGGTGAGCTGCCAGCCATCCGGCAGCTTCGCCCAGTTCTCGACGACGCGGTAACGATGCTCGCCCGAGCCGAGTATGGTTGGCATTGGTGTCCTCCTCACAATTCATCGTTCCACATTGCGCAAGTGCGCAATGCGGGCTCGCGACTTTTGTCGCGCCCGGAATGGCGACCGGTTTATGTGGCGCCCACATCTCGCCCCAACATCCCTTCCTCGATCGCCTTGATCTGCAGTGCGAGATATCTCGAATTGATCCGGCATTGCGCGAGGCTGCCGGCGATGAACCACAGGCCGGGCTGCTTCGTGCGCGCATACATGTTGCACAGCTCAAAGCCGTCGCCAAAGCCCCAGATCGGGCCGACGCGGTCGGCAACGGCATCGCCGAACAGCTTTCGCACCATATAGGCTTGCGGCTTGTAGCCGGTCGAGAGCACGATGAGGTCGGCCGGGATGATCGCACCGTCCTTCAACCGCGCGCCCTCGGCGACGAAGCGTTCGATGTCCTCGAATTGCGTGAGCCCGACCGCGCCCTTCACGATGAGATCGGAGCAGCCGACGTTGAAGTAATAGCCGCCGCCGCGGCTCAAGTATTTGAACTGCCAACCGGTGCCGCCTTCACCGAAATCGAGCTTGAAGCCGACGCGGGCGAGGCCGTCGAGCAGGTCCTTGTCGAGCGCCTTCGATTGCTCCGTCAGCATTGCATGGGTCTTCTTCGCGAGCGGCGTCGGCATCGAGGCTGCGATCAAGTCGTTGTCCTCGAGCGTGCCCTCGTTGTAGGTCGCGTAGGCGAGCTGTGCCGAGGGTTCGATATTGGTGATCAGCGTGGCCGAGCGCTGCACCAGCGTCACCTCGGCACCGCTGGAGTAGAGATCTTGCGCGATGTCGTGGCCGCTATTGCCGGTGCCGATGACGATCGCGCGCTTGCCGGTCCAGCTCTCGCCGTCCTCGTAGCGGCTGGAATGCACGAGCGTGCCGCTGAAATCTTTCAGGCTCGGAATATCGGGCATGTTCGGGATGCCGCTGACGCCGGTTGCCATCACCACATGACGCGGATGCATGGTCCGCGTCGTGCCATCGGCGCCGCGTAGCGTGACCGTCCAACATCCCTTCGCCTCGTCGTAGGCGCCGCCTTCGAACTCGGTGCCGGTCCAGTAGTTCAGCTCCATCGCCTCGACGTAAGCTTCGAACCAGTTGGCGAGCTTGTCCTTGGGGATGTAGACCGGCCAGTTCGGCGGGAAAGGCATATAGGGCAGGTGATTGACCTGGACCTGGTTATGCAGGGTGAGCGCGTGGTAGCGCTTGCGCCAATTGTCGCCGATGCGTGGCCAGCGATCGACGATCAACGTGTCGACATTCAACTGCTTCAGCCGCGCCGCGATCGCGAGCCCCGCCTGGCCGCCGCCGATCACGAGCACGGCGGGATCGCGGTCGGCATAGGAGCCGGATGCCTTGCGCAGATCGAGCCAATTCGGCCCGCGGAAGTCGCGCGAATAGGCCTGGCCGCGCGGCCGCGTGCGGTTGAGTTGCTCCTCAAATCCCTTCAGCTCCTCCAGCGCGGTGAGCAGCGTCCATGCCTTCAGGCGGTCGCCGTCATCGGCATCGGACAGCAGCCGAACGATGCCGATGCCGCGTCCGACGGCGGTTTCGAACGAGAAGATCGCCTCGATCGTCTTGGTCCCGGCGCGAGTCACCCAGCGCGGCGGCGCACGGGTCGATGCGATCTCGAAAGAATTTGGCGCGGCTTCGGATGCGAGCGTGCTCAATTCCCGCACGGTCGCGTCGCGGCCGGCGATCGTTTGCAGGTTCCAGCTTAGCGCCAGCACGTCGCGCCAATAGCTGTCGGCCAGGAAGAGCTTATGCAGCGCGCCGTGACTCGGGTCGCCAAGCGCCTGCTCGAACTGGTCGAGCCAGGTTTGCGCGGACACTAGAATGTCCTTCGTCCTGTCCAGCATGCGCGACCTCATGGCCGACTTCGCGGCGCTTCCTCTGAGATCAACGCTATACCGTTTTGGCAGGAGCCAAAAGCCGACTACCCCCGTAGGGAGAGCATGTGGCCCTGCTCAGGCGGAATACGACCCTTCAGCGTGTCGAGATAGATCTGCCGCACCGCCTCAGCCCCGCGGTTCTCGACCACGGTCAGGCATTTTTCGAGCATCGGTGCGAAGCCGGACCATGCCACGCCAAAGCGCTGGTCGATGCCGCCAGGACCCCAATCCTTCGCGCGCTTGCGGATATGGTCGGGCGCGAAGAACCAGCGCGGTTTTGCGCCCGGCAGGGCGCCTTCGTCGGCATCGGTGGCGCGATGCGTCAGGCCGACGCGCACCGAGCACGCCATCCGATCGCGGAAATGGTGGTGCAGCTCGGCCCGCAACGCGCTGCTGCCGGCCATGTCGACGAACGCGACAGGTGCGTCCGTCGGCAGCAAGCTGACGCGGTCGTAGGTGACGACCTCATTGTAGCAGGGCAGCGCGCCGACGAAGGCTGCATTGCTCGCCGAAGTCAGCCCGATCACCTTGCGGCCGCGGCCGTGCAGGAGATGCGCGAGTCCGAACGCGGTCTTGCTGGAGGCGCTCGAGAGCAGCACGCTGCGCGCGCCAAAGTCGTCGTTCTCGGCGAGGAAATCGTCGACCAGGAACGACAGCATGAACAACGGCCGCAGCAGCGCCTGGAGATCGCCCTGGTGCCCGGCAAAGGCGGGATCGCCGGTGACGCGGGAATAGACGTTGTAGACCGGGGACACCTGCTTGCGATGCTCGGCGCCGTCGCGCAAGGCACGCTTGCTCACGTCGACCGCTTCGATGACGAGATGCGTTGCCATCGGGAAATAGCCGAACAGCCTCTCACCCACGGCAACGTTCGGATGCTTGGAGGCAATGACCTCGCCAAAGCCCCACACCGGGATGTTGCCGAAGCCTTGCGGCGCCGGAAAGATCTGCCAGTATTTCAGCTCGTCGCCCATCACGGCATAGGTGATGTTGTTGGCGGTGAACGCGAAGCGCTCGACCTTCACCAACAGCGCATCCGCGGGCAGCGCGGGTGGATCGGGGATCGCCGTCTCGATCAGCTTGCATTGTTCGAGATCGTTGCGCGCGACGATGAAATCGGTGGATGTCATGGCAAAGGTCCCGGCTTTTTCCGTGCCGGCATCTTCTCTTTCACCGTCGCGCGCTTTGCAACAGCAACATTGTTTAAAACGGCGTTCGCTTCCCCGGCGATGACGCCCTCGCGTTTCTTGACCGCGCGATAATAGCTCCACCACAGATGTGCAGCCGCACCGCGCAGGGGGCGCCAGGGTTCGGCGAGCGGCGCCATCTGCTTCTCGGTGGGCCGTGTCTTCAGGCCAAGCCCGATGCGGATGCCTTCCTGCACGGCGAGATCGCCGGCGGGCCACGCATCGCCATGGCCGAGACAGAACAACAGATAGACGTCGGCGGTCCACGGCCCGATGCCGGGCAGCGCGATCAGCGTGTGATGCGCGGCGTCGGCGTCCTCTTCGGCGAGCACGTCGAGGTTCAGTCGTTCGGCCGCGAGCTCGCGCGCCAGATGTTTCAGCGTCTTGATCTTGGCGGCCGACAGGCCGAGCCGTCCGAGCCGGTTGGCGCGCGCGCGGCGCACGGCCTCATGGTCGAACGGATCCAAGGCGACGTTGAGCCGCTCCCAGATCGCACCGGCGCTCGCGGTCGAGAGCTGCTGGCCGCAGACGATGTGCGCCAGCCCCGCAAATCCCGCCTCGCGCCGTCGCAGGCTCGGCATGCCCGCGATCTCCAGCACCGGCTTCAGCCGAGCGTCCCGCTTGACCAGCGCCTGAATGGCCTCTTCGAGATCAGACTGGGTTTCGAGGTGGATGGTCATGGTTGCTCAACTCGTCATGCGCGGGCTTGACCCGCGCATCCATCTCATATCGTAACGGAGTCATGGAAGATGGATTGCCGGGGCGCAGACAAGTTTACGTAGTCTGCGCCAGGCAGACTACTACGTCCGGCAATGACGAGTACCCCGAGAATGACGCCCCCCGTTTTCCGCTTCGCCCCCAGCCCGAACGGCTATCTCCATCTCGGGCATGCCCTCTCCGCGCTGGTGAACTTCGATCGCGCGCGCGAGACGGACGGGCGCTTCCTGTTGCGTATCGAGGACATCGACGCGACGCGCTGCCGGCCGGAGTTCGAGGCGGCGATCTTTGAGGACCTCGCCTGGCTCGGGATCGCCTGGGAGACGCCGGTGCGGCGGCAATCGGAGCATTTTGGCGCCTATCGCGCGGCGCTGGACAGGCTCACCGCACTCGGGCTCGTCTATCCCGCCTTCGAAAGCCGCGCCGAGATCGCAAAGCTCTTGACGCAGCGCGAGGCTGTTCAGCCCTGGTCGCGCGATCCGGATGGCGCGCCGCTTTATCCGGGGACCGCGAAATCGCTTTCCGCCGACGAGCGCGCGCGGCTGATCTCAGCGGGCGTGCCCTATGCGCTGCGGCTCGACATGGCCGCCGCTTGCCGCCGCGTGGCGGATCTCAGTTGGCATGAGGCCGGCGAGGGGCCCGCGGGCGAGCGGGGCAGCATTCCTGCCCAACCGCAGGCCTGGGGCGACGTCATCCTGGCGCGCAAGGAGATGCCCACCAGCTATCACCTCTCGGTCGTCGTCGACGATGCGCTGCAAGGGGTGAGCGAGGTGGTACGCGGTCAGGACCTGTTTCATGCCACCTCGGTCCACCGCTTGCTCCAGGAATTGCTGGGCCTGCCCGCGCCCGCCTACCGCCACCACCGGCTGATCTGCGACGTTGCAGGGCAAAAGCTTTCCAAGTCGACCCGCGCCACCGGCTTGCGCGACTTGCGTGCGGCGGGAGCGCTCCCTGCCGACATTCGCGCCTTGGTGGGATTACGTTAAGTTTCTCTGGGGTTTAGCAAAACGCCTCCGTGACTCCCTGGGCCGCTCCGTGCCATGCTGATTTTCGAGCCGGGGTTCAAGGGGAAACATGGCGGCGAAAACGCGCATCACGCGCACCACGCGGTCGTCCGGACGGCTGCCCAAGAGGCGTGCCAAGTCGCGTGTAGGGTCGCGTGTGAAGTCGCGTGCCAAGCCGCCTGCTGCCGCGCGTGGAAAGCAGCGCGCCGGGACAGCGCACAAGCGCAGCACCAAGGCGAGCACAAAACCTGCCCCCGCGGACATGGTCCAGGCTGCGCTCGCGGCCTTTGCCCATGAGGTCCGCACCCCCCTGACCGGTATCCTCGCGATCAGCGATCTGCTTGCAACCTCGGACCTTGGCGAGCGTGAGCGGCGCTGGGCTGACACCATCAAGGCAGGCGCGGAGCATCTTGCGAGCCTTGCGACGTTGTTCGTCGATGCTGCCAAGACCGCCAAGGGCGTCGCTGGACTCGGCCAGGATCTGTTCGACCTGCGCGCGCTTGCGCGCACTGCCGGCGACTCGCTTGCGGGCCGGGCCGCTGCCAAGGGGTTGCAGGCCCAGGTCGACATCTCGCCAAAGCTTCCCGCGCTCGTGGTCGGCGATCCCGTCCGCCTGCGTGCAGCGCTGGAAAACCTGATCGACAATGCCGTGAAGTTCACGGAGCGAGGGGGCATCGCCCTCTCGGTTACGCCATGGCCAATCGCCAAGGGCAAAGCCGGTGGCAAGGCCAAGAACAACGCCAAGAACAACGCCAAGGCAGCGCACAAGGCAGCGCACAAGGCCGGCGTCGCCTTCGCGGTGTCCGACAGCGGCATCGGGCTGACCATGGCCGAGATCAAGCGGCTGTTCCGCCCCTTCTCGCAGGCCAATGTCACCATCGCCTCGCGCTTCGGCGGTGCCGGGCTCGGGCTGTCATCGGTGAAGCAGCTTGCGCGCGCAATGGGCGGCGACATCACGGTCGCGCCGCGGCGCGGCGGCGGCGCCACCTTCACGTTGACGGTGTCGCTGACCTCGGCGAATTCGGAGAAATCCACGGAGTCAGGGGCGCACGACGGTCGCGGGGAGGATGCGGCAGCGGGCTTACGCGTGCTCAGCGTCGAAGACAATCCGTTCGGCCGCGTCGTGCTCAACACCATACTGACCGAGCTCGGCCATCATGCAGAGTTCATCGGCCGCGGCGAGGATGCCGAAAGCCGCCTTGCGCAAGGCGCTTTCGATGCGGTGCTGATGGACATGGTGCTGCCGGGCATCGACGGTATCGAGGCGATCAAACGCATCCGCACGATGTGTCCGCCGCTCGGTCAGATCCCGATCATCGGCATTTCCGGCCGCGGCGAAGACGAGACGGCCTCGCGCGAGGCCGGCGCCGACGCCTTCCTGGTCAAGCCCGTGTCTCCGCGTGCGCTAGCGACTGCGCTGCTTGAAGCGACACGCCGTGAGGAAGCCGCGACTTGATGATCGCGGCGTTGAGCTCGCCGCCATAGACGAAGATCGCGGCGATGAAATACAGAAACACCAGCGCGATGATCACCGAGGCGAGCCCCGCATACATCGTCACGTAGTTGTTGGCGAAACGCGCCAGATATTGCCCGAACACGATGCCCGAGATCAGCGACGCCACCATGGTGAAGACGATGCCGGGCAGGATCTGGAGGAAGCCGCGTCGCCCCGCCGGCAGCAAGGCGTGCAGGATGAACAGCGCCACGATCAGCGCCCCGATGGTGATGCCGTAGCGCACCCAGGTCAGGATGCTTTCGTTGGATTCGACAATCAGGGGGATGTGCCGCCGCGCCGCCGCGATGAGCAGCGGCCCCAGCACGATCAGGAACGCCATGGCGAGCGCGGTGAAGGCCGCCACCAGCGTGTAGCCGATCGATTCCAGCCGCAGCCAGTACCAGCGCCGCATCTCGACCACCGCATAGGCGCGGTTGAGCGCGACGCGTAAGGCCTCGACGCCGTTCGAGGCGAAGTAGACCGAGAGCACCGCGCCGATAGTCAGCACGTCAGTGCGGGTCGTGGTCAGAACGTCGTGGATCTCACCGGACAGGGTGTCGGCAACCTGCTTGGGCCAGACCTCAAGCATCAACCCGGCAGCCTGGTCGGCGAGCTCCTTGGAGCCGAAAAAGCCCGCCAGCGAGGTCAGCACGATCAGGAACGGGAACAGCGCCATCAGGCTGGACAGCGCGATATGGCTCGCGATCGCCCAGCCATCGTCGGCCAGGAACGTGTAAAATGCGTCCATCACGACCAGGTAGAGGTAGCGGATCTGCCTCACATGCCACCTGCGCGGGCTGTCGATGCTCCTCCTCCCCGCAAGCGGGGGGAGGCGAAGTGCACGTGCCGGCCCAAATCAAAAAACATCGGTCTAGCTTCTGATATTATTGGCCTAAAAGCCAGATCGCGCCGCGATGGCGCAGCCGCAAACACAGTGTTATCTACCCCTAATGGCATCCTTCCTGAGTTCTTTCATCTTGCCGGTGGCTGTCGGCGCCGTGGCGCTGGTGCTGCTGCTCGGTCTCGTCAACATGATGCGCGGCGGCTCGCCCAACACCTCGCAGAGGCTGATGCGGCTGCGCGTGCTGTTTCAGTTCGTGGCGATCGTCATAGCGATGCTCGCGGTCTGGGCGATGGGGCGCTAGAGCATGATCCGGAAAAGTGGGTACCGATTTTCCGATAAGATCATGTTCAAAAGTAACTGAGGCAAGCATGGTCGTTCTCAACCGCATCTACACCCGAACCGGTGACGACGGCACGACCGCGCTCGGCTCCGGCGAGCGCCGTCCGAAATATGATCTGCGGATCGAGGCCTATGGCACGGTGGACGAGACCAATGCCGCGATCGGCGTGGTGCGATTGCACGTCAGGGACTGGCCTGAGCTCGATGCGATGCTCGGCCGGATCCAGAACGATCTGTTCGATCTCGGCGCCGATCTCGCGGTGCCTGAGCGTGAGGGCCAGAAAACTGGGAGAGCCGAACGGTTGCGCGTGGTGGCAAGCCAGGTCGAGCGGCTCGAGCGCGATATCGACGCGCTGAACGACAAGCTCGCCCCGCTCACCTCCTTCGTGCTGCCGGGCGGAACCCCGGCCGCCGCCCATCTCCATGTCGCGCGCACGATATGCCGCCGGGCGGAACGCATGATGGTGGAACTCGCTGCAAAGCCGGACGAACCGGTCGGGGCGGCTGGCATCCAATATATGAACCGGCTGTCGGATTTCCTGTTTGTCGCGAGCCGCGCGGCCAATCATAATGGCGCTGGCGACGTGCTCTGGGTGCCGGGCCAGAACCGCTAAGCAAACCGCCAAGATTGGCTCGCAAAGCCAATTTTTGGGCCTCCGCGCGCGTTGACCGGACTGGGCCGGGCCATTAGGTTCCGCGCCAGTTGATAACCCCCCTCAAGAATTCAAGTGAAAGAGGATCGATGAAGGTCTTAGTGCCGGTAAAGCGGGTGGTCGATTACAACGTCAAGGTCCGCGTCAAGGGCGATGGATCGGGCGTTGAACTGGCCAACGTCAAGATGTCGATGAATCCATTCGACGAAATCGCGGTCGAGGAAGCGCTGCGCCTGAAGGAAGGCGGCAAGGCCACCGAGGTCGTGGTGGTTTCCATTGGACCGGCGCAGGCGTCGGAGACGATCCGCACCGGCCTCGCCATGGGCGCCGACCGCGGCATCCTGGTGAAGGCGGACGGCAATGTGGAGCCGCTGGCGGTCGCCAAGATCCTGAAGAAGGTCGCCGACGAAGAGCAGCCGGGCCTGATCATTCTGGGAAAGCAGGCGATCGACGACGACAGCAACCAGACCGGCCAGATGCTGGCCGCGCTGCTCGGCTGGTCGCAGGCGACGTTTGCCTCCAAGCTCGAGGTCGAAGGCAGCGACTTCAAGGTCACCCGTGAGGTCGATGGCGGTCTGCAGACCGTGAAGCTGAAGGGGCCGGCGATCGTCACCACGGATCTCCGCCTCAACGAGCCGCGCTACGCCTCGCTGCCCAACATCATGAAGGCGAAGAAGAAGCCGATCGCGGAGAAAACCGTCGCCGATTACGGCGTTGACGTCACCGCGCGCCTTGAAGTTCTCAAGACGACGGAGCCACCGGGCCGCAAGGCCGGCGTCAAGGTCAAGGACGTCGCCGAGCTGGTGTCGAAACTCAAGAACGAAGCCGGGGTGCTCTGATGACGACGCTTCTGATCGCTGAACACGACAATGCGTCGCTGAAGGATGCGACCAGCAAGGCCCTGACGGCGGCCGCCGCCCTCGGCGCCGACGTCGACGTGCTGGTCGCCGGCCAGAACGCCAAGGGCGCGGCTGACGCTGCCGCAAAGCTCACTGGCGTGAAGAAGGTGCTGCTCGCCGACGGCGAGGCTTACGCGCACGATCTCGCCGAGCCGCTGGCCGCGCTGATCGTCTCGCTGGCGTCCGGCTATGACGCGATCGTCGCGCCCGCGACCTCGCGCTTCAAGAACGTGATGCCGCGCGTCGCAGCGCTGCTCGACGTCATGCAGGTCTCGGAGATCATCAAGGTCGTCGCGCCCGATACCTTCGAGCGGCCGATCTACGCTGGCAACGCCATCCAGACGGTGAAGTCGAAGGACGCCAAGAAGGTCATCACGGTGCGTACTTCGACCTTCGCTGCTGCGCCGGCCGGTGGCAGCGCGAGCGTCGAGAGCGTCGCGGCGGCGGCCGATCCGGCCCTGTCGTCCTTCCTCAGTGAGGAAGTCGCCAAGAGCGACCGCCCCGAGCTGACCTCGGCGAAAATCATCGTCTCTGGTGGCCGCGCCATGCAGAGCCGGGAAAATTTCGCAAAATACATCGAGCCGCTCGCCGACAAGCTCGGTGCTGGTGTCGGTGCCTCGCGCGCGGCGGTCGACGCCGGCTATGCGCCGAACGACTGGCAGGTCGGCCAGACTGGCAAGGTCGTGGCCCCCGAACTCTATGTCGCCGTCGGTATTTCCGGCGCGATCCAGCATCTGGCCGGCATGAAGGACTCCAAGGTGATCGTCGCGATCAACAAGGACGAGGACGCGCCGATCTTCCAGGTCGCCGACTACGGCCTGGTCGCCGACCTCTACCAGGCGGTTCCTGAACTCACGGCCGAACTCGGCAAGCTCGGCAAGTAAAACACCGTAAAAACACCGGCCGGATGTCCTAACTCCGGCCGGTGTTTCATTTCTGAGGCGGTTTCTTTCGCGGGGGCACGCGGAAGGGCGCGATCCAATCTAGGTTTCGAGCCCGGGTTCTGATTAAATCGGATCCTCGGCTCACGGGGGATAGGCAGGGCGCGGCATCCGCGCCGTTCCGGTGGATGGCATTATGGCAGAGATCAAGAAGGTCGGCGTGATCGGCGCGGGGCAGATGGGCAATGGCATTGCCCATGTCGCGGCGCTGGCCGGTTTCGACGTGGTGCTCAACGACGTCTCGGCCGATCGTTTGAAGTCGGGCATGGCCACCATCAACGGCAATCTGTCGCGCCAGGTGTCCAAGAAGGCCGTCAGCGAGGAGGACAAGGCCAAGGCGCTGTCGCGCATCACCCTCGCCGAGAAGCTGGATGACCTCGCCGACTGCGACCTCGTGATCGAGACCGCGGTCGAGAAGGAGGAGGTCAAGCGGAAGATTTTCCACGAGCTCTGCGCCGTCCTGAAGCCCGAGGCGATCGTCGCCTCCGATACTTCCTCGATCTCGATCACCCGCCTGGCCGCGGCCACCGACCGCCCCGAGCGCTTCATCGGCATTCACTTCATGAATCCGGTGCCTTTGATGGAGCTGGTCGAGCTGATCCGCGGCATTGCCACTGATGATTCCACCTTCGAGGCCTCCAAGGCATTCGTTGCCAAGCTCGGTAAGCAGGTCGCAGTCTCCGAGGATTTTCCGGCCTTCATCGTCAATCGCATTCTGTTGCCGATGATCAACGAGGCGATCTACACGCTTTATGAAGGCGTCGGAAACGTCGAGGCGATCGACGCGGCGATGAAACTGGGTGCCCACCATCCGATGGGCCCGCTGGAACTGGCCGATTTCATCGGCCTCGACACCTGCCTCTCCATCATGCAGGTGCTGCATGAGGGGTTGGCCGACTCGAAATACCGCCCGTGCCCGCTGCTGGTGAAATACGTCGAAGCCGGCTGGCTCGGCCGCAAGACGCAGCGCGGCTTCTACGACTACCGCGGCGCCAAGCCGGTCCCGACAAGGTAAGCCGGTCCATTCAACGGGTGTCGTAGGGTGGCAAAGGCGCGGAGCGCCGTGCCCACCATCTCTCCGTGATCGCAGCAAAAGAGGTGGGCACGCTTCGCTTTGCCCACCCGATCCTGCAAGACCGCGCCTGCTCACCTCTCGTTAACCCCTCGCGCCTAGGCTGCCGCCCGTACGAGGGTCTTTGTATGGACATGATGGCCATGGTCAGCAGCATGCTGGCCGCTCAGCAAGGCGCGTTGCAGTCGAACATCGCGGCGACCGTGACGAAACAGAACTTGGATGCGGAGAAATCCGCCGTCCTGACGCTGCTCGGCGCCGGCCAGCCCTCGCTCGCCAATGTCGGCGCCGGCGTCGGCAATAGCCTCAATATTACGGCTTAAAATTACGGCTTAAAGCGCCGCGGCGGCCGGGTTCAGCGCCGCGCGCAGCAGCTTCACGGCATCATCGCTGGCCCATTCGGCCGGCCCTGCAATCGTGGCGATCTCGCAGCCTTGCGGGTCGACCAGCACCGAGGTCGGCATGCCCAGCGCCCGACCTATTGCCTTAAGATCCTGGAAAACCTTCGCTTTCTGGTCGTTGAAATAGCCGATCTGCGTCAGACCGGCCTCTTTCAGGAAGTTTTTCGGCTTCTCCGGGTCGCGGGTGTCGATATTGATCGCGACCACCTGGAAACTCGGACCCGCAAGCTTGGTCTGGAGCGCCTCCAGCGCCGGCATTTCCTTCCGGCAGGGCACGCACCAGGTCGCCCAGAGGTTCACCAGCACCGTCTTGCCGCGGAAGTCCGAAAGCTTTTTCGGCTTGCCGTCGGCGTCCTCGAAGGCGAGGTCCGGCAGTTTCAACGGCGCGGTCGCCATGGTCAGTGCGGCCACCTCGCCATGAGCGAGCGGCGCGATCCTGCTGGCGGTCTGGACCGCGGCGCGGCAGGCAGGATCGCCCGCCGGCCCCCGCTTCAGGCCCACCCCGTACAGCGCGGCAAAGCCGACCAGGCCGCCGACCACCACGGTGGCGATCACGAGCGGGATCCGGCGGGTGGCCGACCGCGCTTTCCGTTGGTCGAGCATATCGTTGGGGTCGAGCATATCGTTTGTCATCCGGTCGCAGATATGGCTATCAGGGGCCTCTTAATACGGCTGGCTGCGGCCAGCAAACGTGCGGCACAGGCCGTAGCAAGCGACAAGCAAGGCGTGAGCAGGGGATCATGAGCAACAAGATGTGGGGCGGCCGGTTCTCGGAACGTCCCGACGAGATCATGGAGGAAATCAACGTCTCCATCGACGTCGATCGTCACCTCTTCGCCCAGGACATTGCCGCGTCCAAGGCCCATGCCGCGATGCTCGCCACGCAGGGCATCATCACGGCCTCTGATGCGAAAAATATCGGCAAGGGTCTAGACACGATTTTGTCAGAGATCGGCAGGGGCGGTTTCGAGTTCAAGCGCGCGCTCGAGGACATCCATATGAATGTCGAGAGCCGCCTGTCCGAGCTGATCGGCCCCGCCGCCGGCCGCCTGCACACCGCGCGCTCGCGCAACGACCAGGTCGCAACCGACTTCCGCCTGTTCGTCCGCGACATCATCGACGAGACTGATGCTGCGCTCGCTGCGTTCCAAGAGGCGCTCGTGGAACGCGCGCTGGAGCATGCCGGGACTGTGATGCCCGGCTTTACTCATTTGCAGACCGCGCAGCCCGTCACCTTCGGCCACCATCTGCTCGCCTATGTCGAGATGGCCGGACGCGATCGCGGCCGCTTTCAGGATGCCCGCAAGCGGTTGAATGAATCGCCGCTGGGAGCGGCCGCGCTCGCCGGTACCTCGTTCCCGATCGACCGCCACGCCACTGCGAAAGCGCTTCTCTTCGACCGGCCGATGGCGAATTCGCTCGATGCGGTCTCCGACCGCGATTTCGTGCTGGAGACGCTGTCGGCGGCCTCGATCTGCGCCGTGCACATGTCGCGCTTTGCCGAGGAGATCGTGATCTGGACCTCACCGCTCGTGGGCCTCATCCGCCTCAGCGACAAGTTCACCACCGGTTCGTCCATCATGCCGCAGAAGCGCAATCCGGATGCCGCTGAGCTCGTGCGCGCCAAGACCGGGCGCGTCATCGGCGCGCTCAACGGTCTCCTGATCGTGATGAAGGGCCTGCCGCTCGCCTATCAAAAGGACATGCAGGAGGACAAGCAGGGCGCGATGGAAGGCTTTGCCGCGCTGTCGCTCGCGATCCGCGCCATGACCGGCATGGTCCGCGACCTCGTGCCGGACGAAGCGAAGATGAAAGCGGCCGCGGGCGAAGGCTATGCCACCGCGACTGATCTTGCCGACTGGCTGGTGCGGACATTGAAGATGCCGTTCCGCGAGGCCCATCACGTCACCGGTCGGATCGTGGCGAAGGCCGCGAGCGACGGCGTCGCGCTTCACGAGCTCTCGCTCAAGGAGATGCAGGCGATCGAGGCAAAGATCACCAAGGACGTGCTCGGCGTGCTCTCGGTCGAATCGTCGGTAAAGAGCCGCACCAGCTTCGGCGGCACGGCGCCGAAGAACGTCACGGCGCAGGCCAAGGCATGGGCGAAGCGGTTGGAAAAAGAGCGAAAATCGGGCTGAAGGCAAAATTTCGCTTGTTTTTTCATGGTCATCCGGCTCTCGCCAGAGCGAGCCAATCTCTGTATGGTGCGGCCCGCGTAGTGGGGATCTCGTCGTGACGTCAAAGTTTCGCCCGACCGGCTCGGGGTGGGCCATCGTTGTCTTGAGCCTGAGCGCCCTGGCGCTCGCCGGCTGCGGCCGCAAGGGTCCGCTGGACCTGCCGCCGACTGCGTCCAGTGCGTCCACGGCCAACGTCGCCCCGGCTCCCACCGATACCGAGACCGAGGCCCAGAAGACGCCGAGCGTGTTCAATCCCACCTACGGCGCGGAGGCTGCGCCGGCCGCTGCCAAGGGCAAGAAGAAATCGTTTGTCCTCGACCCGCTGCTGGACGAAAAGCCCGGCAAGTGAGCCGGGATGATTGAGCGAGCGCCATGAATCATTTCGACTACCGCAACGGCGTCCTGCACGCCGAAGCGGTGAACCTTTCCGATCTCGCCGCGACCGTCGGCACGCCCTTCTATTGCTATTCGACCGCGACGCTTGAGCGGCACTACCGCGTCTTCGCGGACGCTTTTGCCGGCGAGAAGGTGCTGGTCTGCTACGCCATGAAGGCGAATTCCAACCAGTCGGTGCTACGTACGCTGGCCAAGTTGGGGGCGGGCGCCGACGTGGTCTCGGGCGGCGAGTTGAAGCGCGCCCTCGCTGCCGGCATCCCCGCCAGCAAGATCCTGTTCTCCGGCGTCGGCAAGACCGAGACCGAGTTGCGCTCGGCGCTTGCCGCCGACATCCTCTGCATCAATGTCGAATCCGAGCCCGAGCTCGAGCTGCTGTCACGCCTTGCCAGCGAAATGGGCAAGACCGCGCGCATCTCGGTCCGCGTCAATCCAGACGTCGATGCCGGCACGCACGCAAAAATCTCTACCGGCAAGTCCGAGAACAAGTTCGGCATCCCGATCATCCACGCCCGCGAGGTCTATGCACGCGCCGCAAAACTTCCGGGCATCGAGGTGACCGGCACCGACGTGCATATTGGCAGCCAGATCACCGATCTCTCCAAGATGGAGATCGCGTTCCGCATCCTCGCCGAATTCGTTCAGGCGCTGCGCGCCGACGGCCACAATATCTCGCACGTCGATTTCGGCGGTGGCCTCGGCATTCCCTATTACATGGACCGCGAGGCGCCGCCAGCGCCCGACGCCTATGCCGCGATGGTCAGGCGCATCACGCATAATCTTGGCTGCACGCTGATGTTCGAGCCGGGCCGGATGATCGTCGGCAATGCCGGCATCCTGGTCACGAAGGTGATCTACGTGAAGCACGGCGACGGCAAGAACTTCGTCATCATCGACGCCGCGATGAACGACCTGATCCGTCCGACGCTGTATGAGGCCCATCACGACATCCTGCCGGTTACGCAGCCCGTCGCCGGCGCGCCGACGATGCTGGCCGATGTCGTCGGCCCCGTCTGCGAAACCGGCGATTACCTCGCGCTCGACCGCACGCTGCCGACGCCGAAGCCGGGCGATCTCCTCGCCATCATGACCGCTGGTGCCTACGGCGCCGTGCAGGCCGGCACGTACAATTCCCGGCCGCTGGTGCCGGAGGTGCTGGTCAAGGGCGATCAGTATGCAGTGGTCCGCCCTCGCATCGAGGTCGAGCAGCTCATCGCCATGGACACGCCCGCGCCATGGCTGTGAGCGCGTGATCGTAGAAGCCCGGATGGAGCGCAGCGAAATCCGGGACGGTCTATCACGCGTTGCGAAGGACCCGGATTACGCTACGTTCCATCCGGGCTACAAGACTGGCGTCATTTCTTCCCGCCCACCACCACACCCGCCCGCTTCTCGATCGGCTTGATCGCCGCTGTGAAATCCGAATCTGCGCCTTCCTCGCTGATCACGGTCTCCCAGAGACGCCCGACCGCATCCGCGACCTCCATCGACAGGCCGAGCTGCTTCATCTCGTCCAGCGCCAGCCGCACGTCCTTCACCATCAGCCCGGTGGCGAAGCCGAAGTCGAAGCTCCGCGGCAGGACCGAACGCGGAAACTTGTCGCGGCTTGCGGTGTTCATGCCGGAGCCCGCATTGATGACGTCGATCATCACGGCCGGATCGAGCCCGGCCTTGACGCCCATCACCACCGCTTCCGATGTCGCCACGATCGCGGTCGCCGAGAGGAAATTGTTGGCGAGCTTCATGGTCTGCGCCGCGCCCGGCTTCTCGCCGATGAAAAACACCTTTCCGATCACGTCGAGCGCGGCCCTGATGGTCGCGAATTCGGCCTTCGGGCCGGACGCCATCACGGCGAGCGTGCCTTTCTCGGCGCCGGCGACGCCGCCGGAGACGGGGCTGTCGATCTGGACGATGTCGCGTTTTGCCAGCAGGCCGTGAATTTTCACCGCCATCTGCGAGCCGACGGTCGACAGATCGACGAAGCGTTTGACGCGTTTGCCGTCGATCACGCCGTTCGTTCCGGTTGCGACCTCGAGCGAGGCCTGCAGCGACGGCAGGCTCGCCATCACGGTCTCGACCTCATCGGCGACATCCTTCGGCGACGTCGCCGCGGTGGCGCCACGCGCCACCAGCGTGTCGAGGACCTCCTTGCGCGTATCGAACGCAACCAGCCGATGCCCCGCCTCGATCAATCGCCGCGCCATCGGAAACCCCATGTTTCCGAGGCCGATGAATCCGATGTCCATGGTGTTTCCTCGTGTTTTTTGTTCGTTTGTCAGGGACGGAGCTGCGTGCCACCACCTTCCGCTGTCGTCCCGGCGTTCGCCGGGACGACTCGGGGAGAATGCGGTGCATTCCTTACGGCCCTTACGGCGCCAGTGTCGCTCACGCCTTGCCGTCGATTTCGGCAAACACCTCGCGCGCGATGCGAAAACTGTCGACCGCGGCCGGCATGCCGCCATAGATCGCGACCTGCATCAGGATCTCGCGGATTTCCTCACGGGTGACGCCGTTGGTCAGTGCGCCCTTCAGGTGCGCGCGGAACTCGTGCTGGCGGTTGAGGATCGCGATCATCGCGATGTTGAGCATGCTGCGGGTCTTGCGCGGCAGCTCCTCGCGGCCCCACACCGTGCCCTAGCAATATTCGTTGAGCATCTCCTGGAACGGCCGATTGAAGTCGTCGACGTTCTTCAGGGCATTGTTGACATAGGCCTCGCCCAGCACCGCTTTGCGAACTTCCAGCCCCTTGTCGTGCATCTTCTTGTCCATGGCGTTCCTCGTGTCTTGCCTGAAGGATTTGCGACCGAAACCTACGGTGACGAACACAACCAGTCACGCCTTCGTGTTATGCACCGCTCGGGTGCGGGGTCCCGTAGAGGAACGGGTGCCTCAGTGCTGCCGTTGTGCTAGGCTGTCCTTCCGGGCAACCTGGAGAGTTGATTGAACGGCGTCACCCCCGACCCGTCAGACCCGATGCGCGATGGCGATTCTCTGTCGCGACTGAAGCTGGCGCAGGCCCTCAAGCGGGCCACATACGCGATCGCCTGGGAGCGCGCTTGGCCGCATCTGGCGCGGTTTTTGACCGTTGTCGGACTGTTTCTGGTGGTATCCTGGGCTGGCCTCTGGCTGGCGCTGCCCTTCATCGCCCGCGCGGTCGGGCTTGGCCTGTTTGCCGTTGCGGCGCTTGCCGCCCTGTTCCCGCTGATTCGCTTCCGCTGGCCGAGCCGCGAGCAGGGCCTGAGCCGGCTGGATAACGGCTCGGGCATCCGCCACCGCCCGGCAACGACGCTCACCGACACCCTGAGCACGCAGGATCCGGTCGCCCAGGCGCTGTGGCAGGCGCAGCGCGAGCGCACGCTGGCATCGCTCAAGCGCATCCGCGCCGGATTGCCGCATCCGCGGCTCGCGATCCACGATCCCTGGGCGCTGCGCGGGCTCGTGATGGTGATGCTGGTCGCGACCTTCTTCGCCGCCGGCGACGAGCGCGCGATGCGCATGGGCGCTGCGTTCGATTGGAACGGCGTGCTGGCGCCGACGAATATCCGCGTCGACGCCTGGGTCACCCCGCCGGTCTACACCTCCAAGCCGCCGATCATCCTGTCGGCCGCCAACAAGGAGGCCGCCGCGCTTCCCGCGAGCGGCCCGCTCGCCGTTCCCGCCGGCTCGACGCTGATCGTGCGCTCCTCCGGCGGCAGCCTCGACGTCGTGGTCTCCGGCGGCCTCAAGGAAGTTGCGCCGAACGAGCAGGCCCCGAAAGGTACCAGCGAGAAGCATTTTGCCATCGCTAGCGACGGCACGGCGCATGTCCGCGCGCCTTCCGGACAGCCGCAATGGAAGTTCGCCGCGACGCCCGATCGGCCGCCGACGATTGCACTGGCCAAGGATCCCGAGCGTCAGGCCAGAGGCGCGCTGCAGCTGTCCTACAAGATCGAGGATGATTACGGCGTCACCGGCGCCGAGGCACAATTCGTCGTGCGTCCGTCCGATGCCCAGAAGGGCGACGAGAAGGCCGCGCCGCGGCCGCTGTTCCAGCCGCCGCAATTCGCGCTCGTGCTGCCGAACGCGCGCACTCGCAACGGCCTCGGCCAGACCGTCAAGGACCTCAGCGAGGACCCTTACGCCGGCGCCGATGTCACGCTGACGCTGACTGCCAAGGACGAGGCGGGCAATGAGGCGAAGAGCGACCCCTTCAACATGCGGTTGCCCGAACGTCTCTTCACCAAGCCGCTGGCGCGCGCGCTGATCGAGCAGCGCCGCATCCTGGCGCTCGATGCCAACAAGAACTCCGACGTCTATGCCGCGCTCGACGCGCTGATGATTGCGCCGGAATTGTTCACGCCCGAGACCGGCCAATATCTCGGCCTCTACAACGTCGCGAGGCAGCTCGAGGCTGCTCGCACCGACGACGCGCTGCGCGAGGTCGTTGCGAGCCTCTGGGCGCTTGCGGTGACGATCGAGGACGGCAACATCACCGACGTCGACAAGGCGCTCCGCGCGGCGCAGGACGCGCTCAAGCAGGCGCTGGATCGCGGTGCGAGCGACGAGGAGATCAAGAAGCTCACCCAGGATCTGCGTCAGGCGCTGGACAATTTCATGCGCCAGCTCGCCGAGCAGTTCCGCAACAATCCGCAGCAGCTCGCCCGTCCCCTTGATCCCAACACGAAGATCATGCGTCAGCAGGATCTCAACAACATGATCGACCGCATGGAGCGCCTGTCACGCTCCGGCGACAAGGATGCGGCCAAGCAGTTGCTCGACCAGCTCCAGCAGATGCTGGAGGGCTTGCAGATGGCGCAGCCGGGTCAGAGCGGCGAGAGCGACATGGAGCAGGCGCTCAATGAGCTCGGCGACATGATCCGCAAGCAGCAGCAATTGCGCGACAAGACCTTCAAGCAGGGGCAGGATTCCCGGCGCGACCGCATGCGCGGGAAGCAGGGCCAGCAGGGCGATCAGTCGATGTCCGACCTGCAGCAGGACCAGCAGGCGCTGCGCGACCGCTTGAAGAAGCTTCAGGATGAGCTCCAGAAGCGCGGGCTCGCGCAGAACGGCCAAAAGGGTCAGAAGGGCCAGAAAGGCCAAAAGGGTCAGCAAGGCGAGCAGGGACAACCGGGCCAGCAGGGCCAGGGCGGCGATGAGGATGCCGACCAGGGCGATGATGACGGCGGTCTCGATGCTGCCGACAACGCCATGGGCGATGCCGGCTCCAAGCTCGGCGAAGGCAATGCCGACGGCGCCGTGGACTCGCAAGGCAAGGCGCTCGACGCGATGCGCAAGGGTGCGCAGAAGATGGCCGAGGCCATGCAGCAGGGCGACGGCGACGGCCAGGGCGATGGCCCCGGCAATCGTGCCGGCCGCCAGCAGAGCGGCGGCAACCAGACCGACCCGCTCGGCCGTCCCTTGCACGGCCGCGAGTTCAGCGACGACTACACGGTCAAGATCCCCGGCGAGATCGACGTCCAGCGCGCCCGCCGCATCCTCGAAGAGCTCCGCCGCCGCCTGGGCGATCCTTCTCGGCCGCAGCTCGAGCTCGACTACCTCGAGCGCCTGCTGAAGGATTTTTGAGCACTCGCGCCGTCATTCCGGGGCGCGCGTGAGCGCGAACCCGGAATCTCATGCCATATTCTCCGTCATTGCGAGCGCAGCGAAGCAATCCAGGAATCCCTCCGCGGAAAGACTCTGGATTGCTCACATGGGGAGTTGGTGTGTCAAGGTGGTTGGTCAGCTCTTTGTTCGATTGCAG